>JBFMFP010000025.1:0-17279 GCA_040751885.1 Nanobdellota archaeon | reverse complement strand
TTCTTTTTGATTTTCCGTATAAAAGTCATGTTATGTATAAGTTATACACAACAAATATATAAACTTTTCGATTTTTCGACGAGAAAATTTGTTGTGTATAAAATCTTAGCTTAATTCAGGTAATTAAAGAATCTTTCTAAATAAAGCTTTCTAACTGCCGCAGCCAAAAAACCAACAGAAAACTATTTAAAAAAAGAAGATAAAAAGCGGTTAAAGAGGTTTGAATAAAGTTAACTGGATAAAAATAAGAATAAAGTTAACTGGATAAAAATAATACTATCAAAATACTATCAAGAACATCGGAGGCATCATGGAAATCAAAGATATACGGGCAAACCAGGGCAATGTAGATATTGTAGCTAAAATTGTTGCTAAAGAAGAGCCAAGAACTTTTGAGAAATTCGGCAAGAGCGGAAAGGTCTGCAATGCAAAAGTTGAAGATGGCAGTGGTGAAATCATGCTGACATTATGGAATGAAGAGATAGATAAAGTAAAAATGGGGGATAAAATACACCTTATCAACGGGTGGTGCTCTGAATTCCGCGGGGAGAAAAGAATCTCTACAGGCAAGTTTGGAAAAATAGAAGTAATTGATAATACTGTTTACACCAATGACCCGACAATGCTGAGAAGCAGTGCTGAAGCCGAAGAAAACGCGGATGAAGAAGAGCCCATTGAGGAAGAGGATTTTATTGAATAAACATTTTTGTTAAAGTTACAAGACTGCTAAAGTTACAAGAGAAAAGATTTTACCAGAATGAAACTGCTGCCTTCATTGAAACAAAAAAAGAGGTATGTTGTCTTTGAAATTATCTCCAAAAAAGTGTTTTCTTTTGAAGAAATAAAAGAGGAAGTGGACAAAGCCCTGCTTACTTTTCTGGGCGAGCTGGGTGTAGCTAAATCTTCACCGATGTTAATAAAAGAGAAAAGCCAAAACAATAAATTTATAATTAAAGTTAACCACAAATACACCGATGAGCTTAAATCAGCTCTCATTTTAATCAAAAGAATTAAAAACACTCCTGTAATTATCTGCTCTATTATCACTTCAGGCACGATTAAAAAGGCGGGGGCGTATTTATCGTAAGACCAATAAATATTTATCGTAAGACTAATAATTTACTGTAAAATAATCCAATGATTGACCATAAAATAATCCAATGATAAAATAGTCCAATGATTGACCATAAAATAATATTTATCTTAAAATTCAGAGGTGCGCAAAATGAACAAACAAATTATTGACAAGATGGGTTATGATCGTTCCATAACTATGTTTTCTCCCGACGGCCGGCTTCTGCAGGTTGAATATGCCAAGAAAACAGTTAAGCAAGGTTCTACGGCTTTAGCTCTCATCTGCAAGGAGGGAGTTGTTTTCGCTGTAGACAAAAGAATAACTTCCAAGCTTTTGGTCGCCGAAGCCATTGAAAAAATGTTTAAAATTGACGACCACATTGCAGCAACCGCTGCTGGAATTATTTCTGACGCCCGAGTGCTTGTAGACCGTGCCCAGTTAAGGGCGCAGCAGCATGCCGTAACTTACGATACAAAAGTGGATTTGCTTTCAATTGTAAAAGACATCTGTGATTTAAAACAGATCTGCACCCAGTCTGCAGGACTAAGACCATTTGGGGTTTCCCTGCTCGTTGGTGGCGTTGAAGAAGATGGCACGATAAAACTATTCTTAACAGAACCTTATGGATTGTATTTTCAATCCCGGGCAGCGGTAATTGGTGAGGGAGAAGCAGAAATTGACGCCCAGCTGCAGAAGAAATACCGCCCGAACATGAGCATTGAAGAAGGCTTAAAGCTGGGAATCAGCCTGCTCAAAGAATTCTTAAAAGAGGAATTTAACTTTGACAGAGTTGATGCTGCTTACATTGATGTTAAAGACAAGCAGTTCAAAAAGCTGGACAATGAAGAGCTGCGCAAGCTGATGAAGTAAAATAATGAAGTAAAAAGTCAATGGCCTATTCAAAACTCAATTTAGCCAAAATAAAGCGGTTCGGGCAGACTTTTGAAATCAGCATTAACACTGAAAAAGCACTGCAGTACAAAAAAGGGGCTCTTTCCGACGTTAGCGATGTGCTTCTGGCCGACAAAGTTTTTACCGACGCAAAAAAAGGCCTGGTTGCGGCAAGCAGTGAGCTGCAGAACGCCTTCCAAACAACTGACGTAAACAAAATAGCTGATTTTATTCTTAAAAAAGGAGAGATACAGGCTACTTCCGAGCACCGCGCCCGGGAAAGGGAGCAGCAGAAGCTAAAACTGATTAACCTCATCCACAAACAGGCAGTTGAGCCAAAAACCGGCTTGCCCCACCCGCCGGAAAGGATTGAAGCGGCTCTGGAGCAGGGAAGGATCCATCTTGACATCAATAGATCGGCGGAAGAACAGTTTAGTGAAATAATCAGCAAACTCAAGCCGCTCCTGCCCCTGAAAATAGAGAAGAAGAAAATGTCTGTAACTATTCCCGCGCAATATGCCGGCAAAGCCCGCCCTTTTATTAAAAGCAATGCTTCCCTCTTAAAAGAAGAATGGACAAATGATGGCTGCTGGAAAGTTCTTATAGAAATCCCCGCAGGAATGCAGATGGAGTTCATTAACTGGCTGAATTCTATCACCAGAGGGGATGTTGTGGTGGAGATTCTGTGAAGCCTCAAAATCATACCCATAAATTTATAAAACAGGGCTAATTCTACAATAAAGTGAAGGGAACGGAGGAAGTCCGCTGGCTTTAATTTAAGCATATTGCTTTAATTTAAGCATATTGCTTTAATTTAAGCGCATTAAAATATTAGCATTAAAATATTAAATATTCATATATCACTAAAATATCACGAAGCGGACCAATAATAAATGAGTAATTTGAGTAATTTACTTGTAGAAGAGCGAAAGGTCGTCATTCCCGGCGAAATTCTTGCCGAAGGGATGGATTATCTCCCCGGAGAGAATACTTATCGGGCAGAAAACAAGATCATTTCTAAAGCATTAGGTTTAGTTTCTTTATCAGGAAGAGTTATTAAAATAACTCCTTTATCCGGTCCCTACCTGCCTAAAGTAGGGGATAAGATTATCGGCAAGGTTATTGATATTGCTTTTAGCGGCTGGCGTATTGATACCGGCACAGCTTATTCAGCCATGCTTAATGTCAAAGACGCCACTTCCCGCTACATCCGCAAGGAAGAAGATTTAAGCAAAATTCTCGCTGTAGGGGATTATGTTGTCGTAACGATAATAAATGTAACTTCGCAGAACTTAATTGATTTAACCATGCGTGAGCCCGGCCTGCATAAAATAAACGGGGGAAGGATAATACGCATCAACAGCCAGAAAGTGCCTAGAGTTATTGGAAAAAAAGGCAGCATGATTATGCTTATCAAAGAAAAAACGGGCTGCGACATTACCGTAGGGCAAAACGGCCTGATCTGGATAAAAGGTCCGCTGGAAGGAGAATATTGGGCCGAGCAGGCGATTAAGCTCATTGAAGCAAAATCCCATCTGGAAGGCCTGACGGAAAGGATAGACAAATTCCTGGAAGGAAAAGCAAAAGGCTGAATAAAGGAAGATTATAATCAATAAAAATATAATTTGATTAATAAAATATAATTTGACTAATAAAAATATTAAAAAATATAAAATAAAAATACAATTTAATAAAAACAAGAAGATAATAAAGGTAAGGGGATAAAATAAAGATAAGAAGATTAAAAAACAAAGAAGAGAGAAAAACATGGTTTATAAAAAACGTCTTGACGGGCGAAGAATTGATGAGCTGCGGCCGATGGAAGCAAAAGCCGGCGTAGTGCCCAACGCGGCCGGTTCAGCTTCATTTAAGATCGGCAAAACCTGGGCAATTGCTGCAGTTTATGGTCCAAGGGAAATGATTCCTAAATTCCTTGCCGACCCGACAAAAGGAGTTCTCCGTTGCACTTACACAATGATGCCTTTTTCCGGCTCAGGAGAAAGGATAAAGCCGGGCAGAAGCAGAAGAAGCCAGGAAATTTCCATGGTCATGGAAAAATCCCTAAAGCCGGTTGTTGATTTGTCAGCCTTCCCCAACAGCGTAGTGGATGTATTTGTAGAGCTGCCCCAGACGGATGCCGGAACAAGGTGTGCAGCTATTTCCGCTGCGGCCATAGCTTTAGCCGATGCCGGAATCCCTATGAAAGACATAGTCAGCTCAGTAGCCGTAGGGCAGGTTGACGGAACAGTTCTCGCAGACTTAAATTATAATGAAGAAGCTTACGAAGGGATTGTTTCAGACATACCAGTAGCCATGCTGCACAACAGCAAAGAAATAAGCCTCCTGCAGATGGATGGAGAAATCTCTAAAGAAGACTTATTAAAAGCGCTGGAATTGGCCAAGCTGGCCACGGAAAAAGTCTACGCAGTGCAGAAAAAGGCCCTTTTGGAAAAATTTACTGAAAACGGGGAAGAGAGCTAAAGGGAGAAGAAGAGATTAAAAAGGAGACTAAAAGGAGAAGAGGAGAAGAATAAAAAAATGATTGTCAATAAGGATACTATCGCTTTGCTGGCCAGGGAAAACAAGCGGCTGGATAACCGTGCGTTAACTGAAATCAGGCAGCCCATTGTCATTGAAACCAACATTTCCTGGACTGCCGAAGGCTCTGCCCGCGTCAGGGTAGGCAATACTGACGTCATGGCTGGTGTAAAGTTATCTATCGAAAAGCCATACAACGATACTCCGGAGGAAGGAGGCATTATGGTCAATGCTGAGCTAACACCTTTATCCAGCCCTGAATTTGAGCCCGGGCCGCCGGGAGAAAAAGCCATTGAGCTGGCTCGTGTAGTGGATAGGGGTATCCGTGAAGCTAAAGCCATAGACCTTAAAAAATTGTGTTTAGAGCCGGGAGAAAAAGCCTGGTTTGTCATTGTAGACATAATCACAATAAACGATGGGGGCAACCTTTTTGACGTTGCCGGCCTGGCAGTTCTGGCAGCTTTAAAATCAGCAAAATTTCCTGTTGTTGACAAAGAAACAGGAGCTATAAACTACAAAGAAAAAACTGATATTCCGCTGCCTTTAACCAAAGAGCCCCTGCCCATAACAGTTTACAAGGTAAATGGAAATCTCCTTGTTGACCCCGGCAGCGAGGAAGAAAAAGCTTACGAAGCGCGGCTGACGGTAGCATCTGATGCTGACGGGACAATTTCAGCCCTGCAGAAAGGCGGAAGCGTCCCTTTAACGATTGACGAAATATCGGCCATGGTTGATTTAGCCTTAGAAAAAGCTGCTTTTTTAAGAGCGGAGCTAAACAAGGCCTGCGGAGAATAAATGGCTGCACTAAGTCCGCCTGCCCGGCCAAAACTAAAAGCGAACGAGAAAATTGAAAAATAATTTTCTCTAGCTTAAAAGTATTTCATACTTTATAAGCAATAAAAAATGAACAGAGAAAGCAAGGAAAAAACTGAAGCTGGCGAAGAAATCACCGACTTTACCAAATATGAGAAAGCGAGAATGATCGGCTCAAGAGCACTGCAATTGTCCATGGGTGCGCCATTCCTGGTTAAGCTCTCGCCTGAAGAGCTGAGCAGAATAAGGTATAATCCTATTGAAATTGCCCTGAAAGAGTTCGATGAAGGCATCCTGCCCATAACTGTAAAAAGGCCCCTTGTGAAATAGGCAAAGATCATTCTTTTCTAATTTAATTTTCTAAAATGAACGACAAAATCAGCCAGGAAAAATTAGAGCAATACTTTCAAATCACCAGGCAGGCTCTGGAAAAAGCTGGCAAAGCCCTTGACAAAAAAAGAAAAAAACAAGCCGAAGACTTCTTAGACATGGCCCAACGCTATTTTGACGATGCCCATTACTTTGCCCAAGGAAAAAAAGACTACGTTCTTGCCTTTGCGGCGTTAAATTACGCCCATGGCTGGCTGGATGCAGGTGCAAGGATAGGATTGTTTAAGGTTAAAGATAATAGATTGTTTACGGTGGATCCTCAAGAAGCTTCTGAATAAACAACTATAACCCCCAAGAAGCAACAAACCCTTATAACCACTAAAAAGTACTAAATAATCCGAAAGATTTATAAAGAAGAGGCTATTTTAACAAATAATAATCAGGGGCGATTAGCCCGCAAGTAACCAAACCAAGAGTGACTGGTCAACGGTTTACTAGAAAAAAGATTATATTAACTAAACAATTAAAATATTGCAATAAAGGGGCCTCGTGATGGATGTATTACCGGAGGCGCACAAATGATAGTTCAAAAGGACTTTTTAAACAAACTCAAGGATTTTGACTTGAATTCCTACGAGAGGAAGTTATGGATAGCTTTGCTCTCCAGAGGAGTTTCTACAGCAGGAGAATTGTCTGACATTTCTAACGTACCCAGAAGCAGGGCTTACGACGTTCTTGAATCCCTGGAAAAGAAAGGCTTTATTGTAGTTAAAATAGGCAAACCGATCAAATATCTGGCTGTCTCTCCCACGGAAGTTGTCGGCAGGGTACAGAAAAAAGTCCTTGAAGAAGCAGAGCAGAAAAACAAGACCCTTTCTGAACTTAAGGGCTCCGAGCTGTTAACACAGCTAAACGTCCTCCACCAGGAAGGAATTAAGCTTGTTGACCCAACCGACAAGTCGGGCGCATTCCGCGGAAGGGACAAAGTCTATGAGCACCTTATCTTCATGATTAAAAATGCCAGGAAAAGCATCACGTTAATGGCTTCCAAAGAAGGCTTGAACCGCAAATACGATTCTGTCTTAAGCCATCTGAAAAAAGCTGCTAAAGATGGGGTAAGCATTAAAATTGCCGCTCCCGCTAATGCCGACAAAGAAGTTGTCAAGGAATTCTCAAAAATTGCTGCTGTGAAGACAGGAAAGGACAACACTGCCCGCTTCTGCATAGTTGACGGTAAAGACCTGCTCTTATTCTTAACAGACGATGAGAAAGTGCACAAGAGTTACGACTGTGCTGTCTGGATTGAAGCTCCTCACTTCGTGCAGTACTTTAATGGCTTGTTTGAAAACGAGTGGAAAAGCTGTTAAAGTAAATAAAATTTTATAAAAAACTGGCAAGAGTTATGGCTTCAATGGAAGATGTGACGGCTAGAATCAGTATATCTTCTTTTGACGTCCATCAAAAAGGACAAACTGAATTTTTAAGGGATTATGCTGATAGACTAAATTTAATGTATAGATAAGAAACAGGGTAAAAGGCTTGTCCTGCTCTGAAAAGAAGATTTTCTATCCCGCTTAATTCCAAAAAATATTAAATCAACAACCATAAAGAAAGCAAACCTGACGGCTTAATTCTTACCGAAAATTTTATAAATGTTGCATATTTAACAACGTTCAATGCATAAAGTGCAACATATCACGGAAAAGGAATTAGACCTGCTAAAGTACTTCTACGAGCACCGTAAAGGCCATGTTCGGCAGGTTAAGAAAGCAGTTAAGTTATCTGAACATACGCTGTTAAAGTATCTTAATTCTTTGGAAAAGAGGAAAATATTAAGTTCTCGAAGTGAGGGGAATTTAAAAATTTATGAGGTTAGTCTAAAAAGCGCCCTTGTGAAAGTGTTTTTCTCGTATTTTGACTTAGAAAGATTGGAAACTTTGGAGTATAAACGAGGGAAAGCAGTAAAAATGTTTGTGGAAGAAGTTAAAGCAATTAAAATCCCCTATTTTGTTCTCTTGTTTGGCTCAACTGCTAAAGGAAATTATACTGCTAAAAGTGATATTGATATAATCATTGTTTTTGACAATTTAATGGACGATATTAATAAGAAAATGGATAGAATAAAGAAAAATATAATAGCCGAAACGGGGTTAAAGATTAATCCTATTGTTATGAAATTAGATGAATTCTTAAAAGAAGGGAAAAATAAGCAGAATTATGCTCTGCAGGACGCGTTAGCTTCAGGCTATCCTGTTTTTGGAAACCAACTTTATTATGAAGTAATTTTCCAATGAAGAAGCAAAAATGGGAAATTTGGATACAGAACCGAAATGCTCTCGAAAAAGAGTTCAAAACTTATTTGAGAAGAAAGGCTATCAGAGAAGGGGCTACGAAGATAGAAGTGGAAGGGCATTTGAACAAAGCCAAATGGAACTTACGATTTTCCCGTGGCGTTTTGGATGACTTGAAAGATTTTTACGAATGGTCAATCGTCGGCTATTATTATGCCGTCTATCAAGCTGGTCTGGCATTATGTGCATTGAAGGGCTACAAGACTAAAAGTCATATTGCCACAATCTCAATTTTGATAAAATTCTTTTATCCTCAGCATCTCTCAGAAGAGGATTTGAAAACTGTCGCTAAAACAATGATGGTGGAGGAGGATATTCGGGAATTTGTAGAGTTAAAGAATTATAGGGAAGATGCAACGTACTCTATTTCCATTGATTATGAACGAGCTTTAGCAGAAAATCTCGGAGAAACAGCGATTGAGTTTGTGAATAAAGCGGAAAGGATAATTAGGGAACAGTAAAAAATTAGAAATTGACTTCTACTGATTCGCCTAGGTTATGATTGATGTTTCCACCATGAGGGAAAAGAAATTGTCACGCCTAACGCTTTGCCACTATCTAACCAACATTTTAAGCAAGCTAAGTTTCACAAAACCTAGACTTTTGCGCTTTCCTCACAAAAGCAGAATATTGGTAAGCTTAAAACGCAAAAGTTCACAAAACAACACTTTTTTATACTCTTAAATTTTCCTCTAAGACATGGCCTATAAACAAGTGATTCTCGTCAGAACAGACTTAAAGCTGCCTAAAGGCAAGCTGGCTGCCCAATGCGCCCATGCTTCCGTAGATGCAGTGCTTAAATCAAGCTCAGATGCGATAAAATCATGGAAAAAGGAAGGCATGGCCAAGATTGTGGTCAAAGTTAAAGATGAAAAAGAATTATTGAAGTACTTCCAGCAGGCGAAAGATGACGGCTTAACTGCGGCATTAATAACCGATGCAGGCAGGACTGTTGTCGCCCCGGGAACTAAAACCTGCGCTGCTCTTGGTCCGGATAAGGAAGAGAAAGTTGATAAAATAACCGGAAAATTGCCTCTTCTGTGAATGTCTCATAAAGACAAAATTTGTTGATTGTTTTTTTAAAATTAATCAAACCATTCTTTTCATAAATTTAACACTTTCCCCAAAAAACTTTATAAATAAACCTTTTCCTAAACAAAAGAGTATGAAAATTCCTAAAGCTGTGCAAAGATAGTGCAAATTCTGCAGGAAGCATACCGAGCATAAAGTTTCCCAGACAAAGAAGAAAGCGGCCAGCTCATTAAGCCACGGCTCAAAGTACAGGGCACGCAAGCGCGGAAAGGCCAGAGGAACAGGCAATTTAGGCCGTTATTCCAAGCCGGCGGTAACCAAATTCAAAAGAACCGGGGCAAAAAGCACAAAAAAAACTGATTTCCGCTATACCTGCAGCGTCTGCAAAAAAACAAGCTGCCAACGTTTTGGGAGACGGGCAAAAAAAGTGGAAATTGTTTGAGCAATGTATTATACGTAGATACTACGTAAAGACTACATAAATATTATAGGTAAGAAGCAGATGAAAATATTAGAGGTTCCAAAAAGCAGATTTATCAAAGTCCGCTGCTCTAAATGCAAAAACGAGCAAATTGTCTTCGGAAATACTTCCAGGATTGTTAAATGCCTTGTCTGCAATAAAGAGCTTGCATATCCTACGGGCGGGAAATCAAGAATTTCTGCCCGAGTTCTGGAAGTCCTGGAATGAAGATTTAATTTCAGCAGATTATCTATTTTTGTTATTTAATCTTAGTTTACTCTTCCAGCTAACAACATTTATAAATAATTTACCATCTAAACAGATAAAATACCTCGTAAACAACAAAATACAATCCAACAGCACAAAATGTTCTACAAGAAAAAAGGAATGCCGGAAGAGGATGAAATTGTGCTCTGTAAAGTTACCAAACTCTTCCCTAACTCTGTGTTCGTTGACCTTCTTGAATATGATGATTCAGGGATGATTCACATTTCTGAAATCTCTCCCGGAAGGATCAGGAACCTGCGTGACTTTGTCAGCATAGGCAGGCAGATAGTCTGTAAAGTTCTGCGTATTGACCGCGAAAAAGGGCATATTGACCTCTCTTTAAGAAGAGTCAATTCCCTGCAGCGGACTGAAAAGCTGGAAGAATACAAGCAGGAGCTGAAATCTGAGACTCTCGTGCAAAACCTTTCCAAAAAGCTGAAAAAGCCGGTAGAGCAGATCTACCCCAAATTAGCCGAAAGCGTCTTTAAAAAATACTCCCATCTCTATCTCTGCTTTAAAGACGTCGCTGCCGGCAATGCCGATTTGGAAAAGCTGGGCGTGGAAAAAAAGCTTGCTGAAGAGCTGACAAAAGCCATCGTTGAAAAATTCCGCCCGCCCAAAGTAGCCATCAAAAACGAAATCAGCATCAAGACTTACGCTTCCGACGGCGTGGAAAAAATAAAAGAAGTTATGGCACAGATAGGAAAAGTATCTCCTTCTTTCAACATCTTCTACCTTGGCGGAGGAAGATTCAGGCTCATCGTGGAAGACGTTAATTACAAATCCGCGGAAAAAAAACTGCAGAAAGTTGAAGAGATTCTTAAAAAATTCAACGACAAACTGAGCACCGCTTCCATGGAGAGGAAAAAAGGAGATTAAGGCAGTAAAGGTTAAAGCAGCAAAAAGCTAAAAAACAAAAACCTGGGTAAAAATGGCTGAGCACATCAGGAAATGCCCGGCAGAGGGGACTTACACTCTGGAAAAGAAATGCTCCTGCGGAGCTGAAACTGTTGTCCCGCGGCCGCCCAAATTCTCGCTAAAAGACAAATATGCTCCTTTAAGAAGGGAAATCAAAAGAGAAGAACTGAAGAAGAAAATGCTGTATTAGTTTTTAATATAATGCTGTATTAATTGCTGTATTAATTTTTAATATTTTTGCACAACGTTTATTAACATCAAGTGTCTAATGCTTAACATTAACTATTTAATAACCAGCTTAACATTAACTATCTTAATAACTAATTAGAAAAAGAACATTCCACTGGGGTGAGATCTATGTCTTCGGCACTAAAAGAGCATATCCATAAAAGGATTCCTTCGCATATAAAAAAAGAGCCGCACTTCCGTGCCTTGCTTGACCACATCAAAGAGCAAAACATTGAAACAGCAGAGCATCTTAAAGATTTCCTGGAAAAACAGATTTCTTTAGTTGAAGGCTGGCTGGAGAACAATAAGCACCGTTCAGAAACATCAGTAAAGTCTGTGCGTGACAAAAAAATCCAGCTTGACGTGCTTAAGAAATGCTATAACCTGACGCAGGAGTTTCTTCTTTGATTCCTTTTTTGATTACTTATAAAGTCTTTTTTGATTACTTATAAAGTACGAGATACTTTTAAGCTAGAGAAAATTATTTTCAATTTTCTCGTTTTTCCCTTGTTTTTCTCTCGGAACAATCAACTCAAAGCCAAATCCAGCAATCCGCCGGTTACGCTGACACCGCGTATGGTTCCCTCAGCTTTGACTAAGGAATTACCTATAGTCGCATTACCTACGGGCTCGCCAACATTAAATGAGCCTTTGAAATAAGCCAACTGGACACCTTCATCCTCAAGATTGTATTCCAGCTTATCTCCTACCTGCAAGTTGCCGCTGCCTGCTTCAAACTCCAAATCATTGAAATCCATGTTAGTTACTGCAAGAGAATTATAATGGAGGTTATCGAACGAAATCTGTATGGATCCGTCTGATGAAAAAGCTATCCCGTTAACTTCAATCTTTTTGGCTTTTCCAGATAAAGTAATTTTATCACCATTAGGAGCGAGCTTGCCGCTGAAATCTGTTATCAACAGGCTTACCTCATCACCTACATTGCTCAGCTCAAGGTGGTCATTGTTGACTGAAATAGCAGAATTAAAGTCGTTAAAATGCAGCTCCAATTCTTCAACCCGGGCGCTTCTCTTCACAGAAGGCACTTTGTTGAAAGACAAAGATACAGCCAGAGTGTTGGAACCGACCGGCATAATACTATCAGCGATCCCCCCGGCATCATCGCCTGAAGTAGTATTGCTTAAATCCGCTTTATTCATTCCGATGATAGCATTGGTAATGCCTTTATTGCCGCTGTTATTCCAAAAAAGAACAACGAACAGCCCGACAACAACCAAAGTAGCCATAAATAAATAGAATTTAATGCTTCTGTGTCCTGAGGAATGATGCTGCTCACCTAACATTTTTTTTCACCTGCTTTATATAGCTTAATTATTGCTCATTTTAAATAATTAATTGTTGCTCATTTTAAATAACTATTTTATAACTATTAACTATACTTATTTTAATGATGAATTATCTTATTTACTATACTTATTTTAATGGTGGATTGCCTTATTTACTATGCCTATTTTAATGCTATTTTAATGATGAATTATCTTATTTACTATACTTATTTTAGTGACGAATTATGCCTTATAAGTACCATGCTTTTAATAAACTTTTTGGTCTGCCAGCCTATCTTTCCCGTTTTTTGCTTTCTTTCAACCTTACTTAACTCTTAACCCTATTTTTTCTCCATCCTGCTTTTCTCGATTAAGTCTTCCAGGAGTTTCATGACTTTCTGGGGATCATCGATATCATTTATCTCAAAAGTAACTTCTCCTGAAGACTTCACGTAAATAGTCCCGTAATTAAGCAGCCTCTGCATCCTGTTCTGCTTAATATTCAAATCCGGAAGATAGCCTAAAGGCTGAAAATAAACATTTTTCTTTGCCTGCTTGAACAAGCCATGGACAATAACAACTTTCTTTGGCTGGATCTCATAGCGCACAAACAAACGGGATCCCTCCACATAAACAAAAGCAAATAATGCCAATCCTAAAACGAAATACTGGATTTCCCTCCTGACAAAGACGTCTTCCAAATAAGATGCCACTAACAAGGAAAGCAACAGAAACCCTGCGGCATATTCCAGCAGGAAAACTTTACGGGTTTTTCTAAAAGTAATTAAAAAATTATCAGAGGTCTCTGTTTCTTTAAAAAGATCTTCTTTTTTCTTCCCCATTATCTCTCCTCAAGCAAAAAAGCTTTATATATTTTGTGGGGATTTGACAGACAATGCCAGAATTGCCTGAAGTGGAAACTATTGTCAGCCAGCTTAACCAGAAGGTTATAGGCAAGGAAATGGTCTCTGCAGAGATATACGACTCTGCCGTTGTTGACCCTAAGATAAAAACAATCACGCCTGTAAAAATAAGCAAAATATGGAGAAGGGGCAAACTAATCATCTTTGAGCTGAGCGATGGAAATTATCTGCTTGCACACCTGCGTTTAACCGGCCATTTCCATTTTTTTGTCAGAAAACAGCAGGAGGAAAGTAACAGGAATAATAAATGTAATCATAAATTTTATCTTCAGAAAGACTACTTACATTTCATAGCCGCAAAATTCACTTTTTCTGACGCTTCCTTTCTGACATTCAATTCCATCAGGAAATTTGAAAGGATGCAATTGGCAGACAGGAATCAGCTGCAGGAAATCCTCGCGAAATATGGCCCGGAACCTCTGGAAAGCACTTTTACCCTTGATGAATTCAGAAAAACTCTTGCCAGCAAAAGAAATGCAAACATCAAAACAACTTTGATGGATTACAAAGTCATTGCCGGCATCGGCAATATTTATGCCCAGGAAATGCTTTACCATGCAGGCATCTCCCCTTTGCACAAAATAGGCTCTTTATCATCTGCAGAAACAGAAAGATTATATCTTCAAATGAAAAAGACATTAATTTCAGCAATCAAATATAAAGGCAGCACTGTTGACAACTACAGCAACCTTGAAGGCGAAGGAAGTTTCCAGAAACGCTTAGCTGTCTATAACAAATCTAAATGTGAACAGGGTCATCCTTTAAAGAAAATAAATCTTGGCGGGAGGGGCACTTCTTACTGCCCTATCTGCCAAAAGTAAGAGAAATACAAAGAATAAAATAAATATAAAGACAAGATAAGCTAAAAGCCATAAAACTATGAAAAAAACATGAAAAACACAAAAAAAAAGCTGGAAACAAAGAAAAAAAAGAAAGCAAAGCACGGGGATGAATGGGAAATAGAGCCGGGAGCAGATTATCCGGTGCATGAAAAATACACGCAGGAAGAGCCAGTGAAAGAATAAAGCTGAATAAAGCTGAAAGCCAATTACAGCTAAAGCTCATACAAATTACAGCTAAAGTTCATATAATTCTCTTACAGCTTCAACAACACTATCAGCGTCTAGGCCAAATGCTTTAAGCAACTCATCTGATTTTCCCGATTCGCCAAACCTGTTCTGTACCCCCATCCTTTTGACAAAAACGGGGTATTTCCCGCTTAAAACTTCGGCAACTGCAGAGCCCAAACCACCATTAATCTGATGGTCTTCAATAGTTACGATCTTGTCAGTTTTCTTTGCAGTCTTTATT
Organism: Nanobdellota archaeon; assembly: GCA_040751885.1. Taxonomy (GTDB): domain Archaea; phylum Nanobdellota; class Nanobdellia; order Woesearchaeales; family GW2011-AR9; genus JBFMFP01. Next base: position 2,856 of record JBFMFP010000025.1, on the reverse strand, counting down.
ATCAATTCCTCATCAATGGGCTTAATTGTATGCAGATTAATTACTTCTACGTCAATCTCTCCTTTGAGTTTCTCTGCTGCAAGTAAAGCCTGATAAAGTACCGGCCCGCAGCCTATTACTGAAACATCTTTTCCTTCTCTTAAAACAACGCCTTTGCCGACATTGAAATTTCCCTGAGAAAAATTTTCGGTCCCTGGCCGCGTTAAGCGGATGTAAATTGGTCCTTCTATTTTGGCTGCTGCTTTCACCACTCTTTTAGCTTCTTCAAAATCACAGGGAACTAAAACAGTTGTATTTGGCAAAGCCCGCATAATGGCTATATCTTCCAAAGCCTGATGCGTTGCCCCATCTTCTCCTGTAATCAGGCCGCAGTGAGTTGCCACCATTTTTACATTGGCATTATTGTAACATACGCTCTGGCGGATATGGTCTAGACACCTGTTAGGCATAAACACGCCAAAAGTAGCTGTGAAAGGAATCTTCCCTTCCAGAGCCATTCCTGCAGCCATTCCTATCATATTTGCTTCAGCAACACCGCACTGAAAAAAACGCGAGGGAAACTTCTTTTCAAACTCTTCCAGCCGGACGCTTTCTGTCAAATCGCCAGTCAAAGCCACGATTCTCTTATCTTCTTTAGCCAATTCTACTATTGCTTCTCCAAAACCTTCACGCGTTGCTCTCATTAGTAACTCCTCTTCAGCTCTTCCACAGCTTTTGCTGCCTCTTCTTTGCCTGGAACTTTCCCATGCCATTCATGCTTTCCTTCCATAAAAGAAACCCCTTTTCCGGGAACGACGTGAGCAATAATCACTTTTGGCTTGCCCTTTATTTTCCTGGCTTTTTCAACAGTTTTTATTATCTGCTTAAAATCATGGCCATTTATTTCAAAAACCTTCCAGCCAAAAGCAAGATATTTCTCTTTAAGAGATTCCAGCGGCCAGACTCTCTCAGTACTGCCGCTGATCTGGATTTTATTCCTGTCTAAAATGAAAATTAAATTGTCCAGCTTCCATTTATTTGCGCCATTGATGGCTTCCCATGTTGAGCCTTCGTCATGCTCACCGTCTGAAGTTATGCAATAAACGAAATGCTTCTTCTTGTCCAGTTTTGCTGCCAGAGCCATTCCTACAGCTATGCATACGCCCTGCCCCAGTGAACCTGTGCTTGCTTCCAGCGCAGGCATATCAACGCGTGAAGGATGGCCCTGCAACCGGCTGCCTAATTTCCTCAATGTAAACAACTCACTTACGGCAAAATAGCCGCTTCTGGCCATACATGCATAACGCAGGGGGCAAATATGCCCATTTGACAGAATAAGCCTGTCTCGCTGAGCCCAGAAAGGATCAGCCGGATTATGCTTAAGAAGATTGAAATATAAAGCTGCCATTACATCAGCCATTCCCAAAGAGCCAGCGCTATGGCCGGAACCGGCAGCGGCCAAAGACTTCACGACATCCTGCCTAATCCGGCTGGCAATAAGCTTAAGCTCCTTCACTAAAGTTATTCTCTTAAAAGGTAACTTCTTTCGGGCCAACTTTTTATTTAATTTAACCATTCATTTAATTTAACAGACTAATTTTATTTAATTTAATTTAATTTTATTTAATTTAACCAATTAACTTCATCACCATCTTTTTGAAAGACAAAGCGATAAAATTTTTTCAATTAATAAATGTTACCCAAGGAAAACCAAGAAAAGGTATTCTGCAAACAAAAAAAATAATAAAAAATCAGCAGCAGCTGCAGCATTTTCTCATTTTAACTGGTTTCCTGACCGCCTTCTTTTTCTTAGCCATGGATTTTTCACCCCCTCTTTTTTTAATCCCCCTTGCACCCAGAGAATTCCTTAAGCTCTTCAATAGTCATAAATCCGGACTGGCGCTTAACTTCAACGCCGTTCGGCTCCATAACCCAGGTCGGAGTGCCGGTTATTTTTTTCTTCATACACTGCTCCGTCTGCGAATTTTTTCCCTCAGGATGGCATTCAATTTCATTAATGTACTTAAAAGCATCCCCAAGCAGCTGTTTCTGCTGATAGCAATGCCCGCAGAGGAAAGAGCTGTACAAATTGATTCCTTTTTCAGCTATGCATTTAGCCAAACTGCTATAATCTTCCTCAGTTAAAGCTTTGATGTTGAAAACAAGAAACAAAACCAAGCTCACGGCCAAAAAACTTATTACCCATACTTTTATGGTCTTAAGATATTCCTTACTGGCAGGCTTAACTTCCAACTCTTTATACATGACAATTGAGCAAACGAAAACAGCAATTACCAGCAGATGGACAAGTGTACACAGTGGGCAGAAAGCCTTAAGGATAACTTCTGCAGCAACCATATAGACAACGAATAACAGACCGATTGCTGACCACCAAAATAAAGCTATCACTAAACTGTTATCTTTCTTCAAAGCATTCCATGAGAGCAAAGTAAAAAACACAAACCAGAGCACTCCTAATATTGCTACCGGTACATTAAAGAACTCGGAGAACACGCTGGAATTGACTATGGAGCAGGAAACGTCTCCATTAATATCGCACCACATTCCTTCGCTTGGCGGAGAATAATGGTTCTCAACTAGGTATAGGGAAGTAATTATTCCTAAAATCCCAAGAAAGACCAATAGCCTGAGGAGATTTATTTTTTTCATTCGTTTGCATCAAGAAAACTAATTCTTTTTTTTAAATCTTGTGATTGTTGTGATTAGGCAAAATTGATTAAGTAATATTGTATAGTGTGTAATCTAATAAATTGAGCAAACTTTATATATTACTTCTACTTTCTTTTGGAAAAAGAGGTGTCAACCATGCTAATAAAAGAATACCAACAATCAACAATCGAGCAAAAACTCAAAGCC
>JBFMFP010000024.1:0-17535 GCA_040751885.1 Nanobdellota archaeon | reverse complement strand
CAAGATTTTTGGCTTTCCTTTATTTATCAGCGAGCCAAAAATTTGACCGTCGAGCCGTCAGGAGGGGCGGGATAACCACGATTTTAAAGATAAAATACTGAAATTTCTGAGTAATATTGCGTAGAACTGTTTCTAAGCGAAGTATTCTTGAGGAGTAATTACGCTGAAAAGCTCTGAAACTCTGATTTCTGAGCCTAGAAACAGTTTCGTTGAATTATTTTCAATAAGAAAATCATAAAAAGAAAAAGTTATCGGTTGGCTGACTGAATCTCTTCCTTAAGCCGCAGATTGTTTAGCTGCAGGAAGTAATCAGCCCAGTATCTGGCTCCGTAAAGCATCTTTATCTTGGCTTTGACTGGCGCACGGCAGTACAAAATACGCTGGGCTTCCCGGAAGAAGTTCTCCAGGATTTCTTGGTTTGAGGAAGTTATTTGCTCAATTTTTTCGTTCATGTTTTTCACCTTTTTGTTTTTTCCAAATAACCGGCGAAAGAGGGCTTATGTGGTTTCCTGCTCTTCTAAGAGCGGCACCGAAAAACATAGTTTTTCAAGTGTCTGCAAAGCAAAAACAACAATATTGCCCCTGAGTCCTCCAAAGAAAACAAAAAGTGAAGTGAACAAAAAATAGCAAAAGCTTTGAGCTACAACCAAAACCAAGTCCGGAGACTTTCAGCCACAGGACATCTTTTCTAAACATTTTGTCCAGTGTTATAAGCTTTAAAAAGCCAAAATTTTCGCTTTATATCCAGTTTAAGAAGGGCACTGGACGCACTGGACAACTGCGGGCAGGGTTTAAATAGGACCTAAGTTGATCAACAAATTGAGCTAAATTAAGCTACTCAAGAAATGACAACTAAAAAGAATTAATCAAATAAAAAGAGGAAGTTAAAATAAGAAATTCAAGGACAATAAAAAAGACAAAAAAAAACAAAAAAAGAGGTTAACAAAAATGTTTGAAGTATTAATTGAAGAAATGAAGCTCAGGAATTTTTCTCCGGGAACTAATAAAGCCTATCTCCACTACAACCAAAGGTTCCTCAATTTTGCCCGCAAGAGCCCAAAGCAGGTTTCCTACGAAGACATCCGTGCCTTCCTTTTGTATCTGATTGAGAAAAGGTATTCTACTTCTGCAGTTAATCTGGCTCATAATGCGCTGAATTTTTACTATGGAAGGATACTGCGCAGGGCTGTAAAAGGCATTGCTTTCCAGAAAAGAGAGAAGAGAGTTAAAGAAGTTTTGAGCAGGGAAGAGATTCAAAAAATGATTAAGGTAACCACAAATCCTAAACACCGCCTGATCATTGAGCTGCTCTATGCTTCCGGCGTTAGGGTGAGCGAGCTTATCAAAATAAAAACAGAACATATTGACTGGGAGAGAAAAATGCTCTTGGTTAAGCAGGGCAAGGGGAAAAAAGACCGTTATACCCTGCTTTCCGGTAAGGTCATGGATTTTATTGAAGATTATCTAAAAACTAAAAAAAATAAAAACGGTTTCTTGTTCGAGACGCGTAACGGGCATATTTCTATAAGAACGGTCCAGCTGATTTTAAATCAGGTGGCCAGAAAAGCCGGGCTTAAGCGGAACGTTCATCCTCATCTGCTGCGGCACAGTTTTGCTACCCATTTGCTGGAATCGGGAGCAAGAGAAAGCCAGCTACAACAGCTGCTCGGTCATAAAGATATCAGGACTACCCAGTCTTATGCCCAGATAACTAACAGGCATCTGCTTGGGATCAAAAGCCCGCATGATTTGCTTGAAACGGAAAATAGAAAAGACGTCTAAAACAGAAAGAAGATAAATGAGGTAAACCTATGAACGAAATAACCAAGCATCCTCACAAAAAGTGGGAAGTGTCGATAATAGAGCTCCACGACAAAGAAAAAATAGAGTATAAAGTCACCCGCAGGATTGCAGAGATGTCCATTGCCGAAACTAAGATTTTTAAGACAAAAGAAGAGGCAAGAAAACAAGTGGAAGAATGGTTAAGCTAAAGCTGTTTTTAGTTTATGTTAAAGTCTATGTTAAGTTAATGCCAAGTTAAAGTTGGTTTAAGCCAATGCTAATATTTCCAAATATTCATTGAACTTTGATTTCAGTGACTCTATTAGTTTGGGATGGTTGTAAGTGTAAATATCTGGGATGTCAAATGAAATGATGCGTTTCTGCATATACCTCTTAGGGAATCTCTTGGCAATTTCACTACGCTGCCCTTCTTCCATAACGATGACTACGTCTGCCCAGGAAAGCTGTTTTTCAGTAACCGGTTTTTGGTTGTAGAGACCTGCTGATTTGGTGTTGAACTGGTCTTTAAACAGCTCTTCGGCAGTCTTGCTGCGGTTGAGGTTTTGGTTGCAGATAAAAAGGATGTTCATTATGGCCTGTAAATAAGCCAAAAATATAAATCTTGTTATGGAGAATTAAATCCTACTACAAAGAACAATAATCTTGTTTTAGCAATCCTCAGGACAACCTTTAAATAAATACCCCACAATCTTAACTAAAGTTCAACTGAAATGCGGGGATAGCTAGGCTGGCGCGCTAGTCCTGCGCTGTTACCGTGAACGGACTTTACACGGAGCCGAAGCCCAAGGAAGGATTAGTTTTGTTGAGCTGGTCCTCACTGTCTTTGCAGACGGCTTGTCCTTTGGGATCATGCTAATGCGAACCGGGTCAGGGCAGGAATGCAGCAGCCCTAAGTGTTGGTGGTGATGTTCAAGGGGTAGCAGGCCCGAGAAGCTCTGGGGATTAAACCAGCGAGGCTCGATTGATTCGACTGCGGGCGTGCCCCTAAATTTATTTTAAAGAGTATGCTAAAAGGAGTGTGCTAAGATTAAAATATCTTAAACTAAAAAGGTGGGATGAATGGTATTAAGTTCAATAACTGACTTATTTCTGTCGAACATGATTCTGAGCGTAATTGTCATCAGCATTTTAGCTTTGCTTTTTTCAGCTTTTCTGGCCCGCTGGGTGATGAAGAAAGATAGAGGAACAGAAGCCATGCAGGATGTAGCTAATGCTATTAAAATAGGTGCAGAGGCGTTTATCAGAAGGCAGTATAAGACTATTGCCTTGATAACTGTTGTCCTGGCCCTGCTCATTTTTGGCATTTATGCTTTTTTAGGCAAGATTGATTTAGGATGGAGAACAGCAGTGGCTTTTTTGTTTGGCGCAGCCAGCTCGGCTTTGGCTGGAATCATCGGCATGTGGATTTCTGTGCGCACGAATATCCGTACAACCTCAGCAGCAAAAAGAAGCATGCGCGAAGCTTTCTTAGTTGCTTTCCGCGGCGGGGCAGTTTCCGGGGTAGTTATTGTCGCTATGTCTTTACTGGGAGTAGGATTGATTTATTATTTGTACAGCTTAGGTGTAAATGATGTTAAAGAGATTCCTTTCCTTATTGTCGGCTACGGTTTTGGAGCGAGTTTTGTGGCTTTGTTCGCCCAGCTGGGCGGGGGAATTTATACGAAAGCTGCTGACGTAGGTTCGGATCTTGTTGGCAAAGTTGAAAAGGGTATTCCTGAAGATGATCCCAGAAATCCGGCCGTTGTTGCTGATTTGGTTGGCGATAATGTTGGCGATTGTGCAGGAAGAGGCGCTGATTTGTTTGAAAGTACGGCTGCGGAAAATATCGGCGCTATGATCTTAGGCGTAGCCTTATTCCCTGTCTTTGGAATTAAGGGCATTCTTTTTCCTTTGTTTGTCCGCGCCTTAGGATTAATAGGAACAATCATCGGAATTTTAACTACTGGAATGAAAAGCGAAGACGAGAATCCTATGCGTGCCTTGAACAGGGGTTATTTTATCACCAGCATTTTGGCTGCCTGTGCCATGTTCATTGCTACAAGATGGCTCCTTGGAGAGCACTATCTAACTTTTTTTTATGCCGGTCTTGTAGGCATTGTCACGAGCATTTTGATTGTCCTCATTACTGTTTATTATACGGAATCTAATTTCAGACCAGTTAAAAGCATTGCGCAATCGTCTTTGACTGGTCACGCTACCAACATTATTTCCGGGTTTGCTGTGGCCATGGAAGCAACGGTTCTTCCCGTGATCGTCCTTTCAGCAGCTTTGTTTGCATCTTACAAATTAGGAGTATTAAGCGGGCTCCCCCATGGCGGGCTTTATGGAACAGCTATAGCTACTATGGGCATGCTGGCCACTGCTGCTTATGTCCTGGCAATGGATACTTTTGGCCCGATTACCGATAATGCCGGCGGAATTGCTTCCATGAGCAAGTCTGATGAAAATGTTAGAAAGAGAACGGATAAATTAGATGCTGTTGGCAATACTACAAAAGCGTTAACTAAAGGTTATGCCATCGGCAGCGCAGCTTTAGCCGCTTTCCTGCTGTTTAGCGCTTACCTTGATGATGTGGCTAAATATAGCGGTCTGAAGGAAGTTACCGTGGACATAGCCAAGGTAGATGTATTTATAGGAGCATTACTGGGAGCCATGCTCATTTTCCTGTTCAGCTCCTTGGCGATAAAAGCTGTAGGTGAGGCCGCCTTTTCCATTGTTAATGAAGTGAGAAGGCAGTGGAAGGAAAAAGCAGGAATCATCAGCGGGAAGGAAAAGCCTGATTATGCCAAGGTGGTAGATATCTGTGTTAAAGCTTCGCTGAAGAAAATGATCCTTCCAGGAATTTTAGTTGTGCTGGTTACTGTCATTGTTGGTGTTGCGCTGAAGTACGAAGCTGCGGCAGCTTATTTGATGGTGGCAACTATTACCGGAATTTTAATGGCCCTGCTGCTGAACACCGGCGGAGGGGCCTGGGATAACGCCAAGAAACTGATTGAAGAAGGTGTTTATGGCGGGAAGGGAAGCGATGCGCATAAAGCCGCTGTTACCGGCGATACGGTAGGCGATCCCTTTAAAGATACGGCCGGACCGTCACTGCACGTCCTGATTAAGCTCCTGAGCACGATTACTTTGGTGCTTGTGCCGTTGTTTTTGTAAGGGCGTTTTTGCAAGGGCTTTTGTGAAAAAATTGGGAAAGACAATTAATGAAAAGAGAAAATGACAAATAAAAATATGATTAATAGCAATAGCCGTTGGAAAGAAATCCCTCAAGAAAAAAAACCTATTTCCATTCTATCTTTCCGACAACACCATATCTCTGAAATTCCCTGTTTACAGCAGAAGTAATGTCTTCTCTCAGGTTAAGTCTTTCGCGGGCTGCGGGCAATAAAAAAGTAGCGCTGCTCATGGCTGCATATTCTATTCCGGCATATCTGATTACTTCCGGGACACCCATCGGCCGTTCATACTTGTGTCCGGTAGTTTCTTCAAAAATTTTTTTAAAAGTAACAACTGTTCCTCTAGAGTCTCCATCTATAAAAGGAGTTAATTCCATTCTGTTGGTTAGTCCTATTGCAGCAATAATTTTTACATCATCCAGGCTTCTAAGTCTGTGAATTGTGGTCAATAAAGATCCGCCTGTAGTCGTGACATCTTCCAAAACAACAATTTTTCCTCTGGGCTCACCCAGAAAGTATCTATCTTTAGGAGCGCCATGGAATTTGGGTTTTCCTCTTCCCATGGGCAGGCAATGGCTGCCGGGTGCATATTGGGGAGATTGTTTAGCCCATTTATACTGTGTTAAGAGCGCTAGCTTAGTTGCTCCTTCGGGCACGCCAAAAAAGCAATCCGGTTGCAGGCCATGCGTTTTTGTAAAGGCAAGAACATAATCCGTTAGTTTGTCTAAAAGAAAGGCATCATCAGCAACAGTTCTCCAGTTGGCATACCAATGGGACTGCCTTCCTGATTTCAAAGTAATGGGCTGTTGAAAAAAACCGACTACACCATTGTCCAAAGCAAACTGGTTAAAAGCTTCATGGTTAAATTGGTTAAAAGTTTCCCGGCCAAATCCGTCCATGGGCCTTGCAGAAGCGGATTAGTTTATAAAATTTATGGGCTTAATCACTTTAGAGTAGGGCTTAATTAGATGGAAATACTTAGATGGAAATACTAAACATTTCAAGGCTGCTCATTCCTATCACTTCCACCACAACAATCAATATAAACCACAATAGCATCAAAATAGTCATGCCTGAAACTAGCATCAAAAAATCATGCCTGAAACGACTGAAATGACTAAAATAAATTTTCTCAGCGAAGATGTAATCAACAAAATAGCTGCCGGTGAAGTCATTGAGCGGCCTGCTTCCGTAGTCAAGGAGCTTGTGGAAAATTCTTTGGATGCAAAAGCTACGCAGATTACTGTAGAAATAAGAGATTCGGGAAAGAAACTCATTAAAGTTGCCGATAACGGGGAAGGCATGAGTGAAGAAGATACACGCAGGTCAATACTCAGGCATACTACTAGCAAGATCAGTTCTGCAGAAGATTTATTCTCCATCAGGACTCTCGGTTTCAGGGGCGAAGCATTAGCCAGCATTGCTGCTGTTTCCCAGCTGTCTATAACTACAAAACGGAAGTCTGAATATACTAGACCTAAATATACTAAATCTGAACACACCGAATCTGAATTTACCAAATTTAAATCTACCAAGTCCAAATATACAGAAAGCGGTGAAGATAATATCGGCGGGTTTAATCTGGCCGTGGAAAATGGTGAAGTAATCAGCTTTGGCATTACTGCTGCCCAGCCGGGAACGATTGTGGAAGTGCATAACCTCTTTTTTAACACTCCGGCAAGGAAGAAATTTCTTAAGACGGATGCTGTAGAGTTAAGGCATATCATTGATGTAGTTACAGGCTATGCTTTGGCTAATCCCCAGGTTACTTTCAAGCTCAGCCATGAGCGGCACACTTTGCTTCATTCCCCGGCAGTTGCAGATGCGCGTAGCAGGCTCGCTTCTATTTATGGGACGAGCATAGCCAAAGAGCTGCTGGAAGTTAAATATAAAGATGAAAATGTGAAGATAAACGGTTTCATTTCCCGACCATACCAGTGCAGGAATGACAAAAGCCAGCAGGAGCTTATCGTTAACGGCAGATGCGTCAGGAATGCTGAAATAAACAGGGCCGTGTATGAAGGATACCATACAGCTTTGTTTGTCGGCAAGCACCCCTTGTTTGTTTTGAATCTGGAAATTAATCCGCAGAATATTGATGTTAACGTCCATCCGCAGAAGCAGGAGATTAAGATTGAGCAGAGTGAAATTATTTGTACAGCCGTGTCTGCAGCGATAAGGAAGGTTCTTCAGGAGAATAATTTGATTCCTAGCGTTAGCCTGCCGCAGGAGCTGAGCGGGGAAAGCAATTTTGATGAGCAGCAGCTGCTTTCGGAAAAGATAACTCCAAACTGGGCAGAGGCAAAAGAAGAAAAAAATTATTCAAAAAGTTATTCTTTTGACACCAGCAGGCAGGCTCAGTTTATGGTCAAAGAAGAAAATGTTCCTCTGCTGGGAGAAGTGAGTGAGTTAAGTGCCCGGGAAATTTCCTTCCCACATCTGCCGCCGATGAAAATACTTGGGCAGGTGCAGAAAACTTATTTTGTTGCTGAAACTTTAGACGGGATGATTTACATTGACCAGCATGCCGCCCATGAGCGGGTTCTTTATGAGAAGTTCATGAGCCAGTATGTAAATAAGGATGTGGCCGTGCAGAGGCTGCTTAAAAGTGAGATTCTGGAATTTTCTCCCCAGCAGAAAGTAATGACTCTAGAGCATAAGTTTATTCTTGAAGAGCTGGGCTTCCAGATGGAGCCGTTTGGCGAGAATGCTTTTTTAATCAAGACAGTTCCTCTTTTATTTGGAAAAGTGCAGCCGAAGGAAATCATTTTTGACGTTTTGGAGCTGTTAATGGACGGCAGGCATAAGCTTATGGAGACTAAGGAGGAGATAGTTACAAGAATGGCCTGCAGAGCGGCAGTAATGGCCGGGGATAGCTTAACTATCGCAGAAATGGAGAAAATCATGAGCGAGCTGGCCAGGACAGAGATGCCTTTCACCTGTCCGCATGGCCGTCCGGCAATAATCAAGGTGACAGTTGGCGAGCTGGAAAAGATGTTTAGAAGGAAGTAACAACTACGGATTACAACTACAGATTAAAAAATAAGAAGAACGCCAAAGAAAAAAATCAACATTAAAAACATTAAATATAGCCTTCTTTCTTCATATAGCTGTCCAATGCTGGCGAGGTTCCTTGCCCAATTAATTCCCCCGCCACTATTTGCAGGAAGGCGTTGTCAAAGGGCTTGTGAATGCCACCGGCTGCTCCTGCTTCCATAGCCTGTCCGCAGAGTTGTGAATTCATTCTGCCGGAAAGAAGCACGCGGGGAGGAAGGGAATCCTGCCTTATCCTTTCTAATAAATCTACCTGCTTTACCCTTTCTAATAAATCTATTCCCGTTCCATCATTCATCTCATAGTCCGTAAAGATTACTCCATACGATTCGGGAGAGGCTCTAAATAGCTGTATAGCTTCTGTAACACTGCCGGCAAGAATAACTTCGTCAATGCCCGGCACTGTTCCGAGTGTACGCCGATATGCTCTCTGCATAAGCAGCTCATCATCCACGCAAAGTATTTTAGTCATTTTAATTACCATATTTTAGTTATTTTAACTACCAAATAGTGATTTATTTATAAAGGCTTTGGTGGGAATATTTAAATAGGGCTCTGATTTGTTTTAAACATGAACTTCAAGAACTTTACTTTAGACCCTTTTCAGGAAAAGGCAATAACAGCCATTGAAAATAATCGCTCCGTAGTTGTTTCTGCTCCTACAGGATCGGGCAAGACTTTAATTGCTGATTACATCATTGAAAAGCATAAGGATGATATTAAGCGCATCATTTACACTGCGCCGATAAAAGCTCTGTCCAATCAAAAATACAAGGATTTCTGCAAGGAATACGGCGAGCATAAAATCGGCCTGATGACCGGCGATATGGTTGTTAATCCGCAGGCCAAAGTGCTGATCATGACTACAGAAATTTACCGCAACATGGTTGTCAGCAGGGATGCAGAAATTGATGACATTGCTTATGTTGTTTTTGATGAAATTCATTTCATTAATGATTCTGAAAGGGGCTATGTCTGGGAGGAATCAATTATTTACAGCCCGGAATCAGTACGCTTTCTCTGCCTTTCCGCAACGATTCCTAATGCTAACGAATTCAGCCGCTGGATTAGAGCAATTAAAAAGCATCCTGTGGAAACAGTTGTTTCCGGTTACCGGCATGTTCCCTTAGAGCATTTGTTTTACGATTTTGAGCTGGGGATAACTTCAGCTGAAGAGATTAGAAAAGCAACTTCTGCATACAAGCAGATGGGAAGAAAGAGGAGGAAAGGAGTTAAATATCCTGAGCCTGACCATATTGAACTAATTAAAGAGTTGCTGGGTAAAGAGCTGCTGGGCAATGAGTCGGAAAAAGGAATGCTTCCCGTGCTCTTTTTTAGCTTTTCAAGGAGGGACTGCCAGTCAAAAGCCAAAGAGCTGGCGAGAAGGAATTTATTTGGCAAAAACCCTCAGCTGCTCCCTTTTGTGCGCAAAAAACTGGAAGGTTCTCCCAGTGAAATCAACCGTCTGGAATCTACTCAGATTTTGAAAGAAACAATTGTGCAGGGGATAGCTTTCCATCATGCTGGCTTGCTGCCTGTTGTTAAGGAGATTGTTGAAGAGCTTTTCAGCCAAGGGAAAATCAATGTTCTCTACACTACGGAAACATTTGCTGTGGGAATAAACATGCCCGCAAAAACAGTCTGCTTTAATTCGCTGAGGAAATATGACGGCTATAATTTCCGCTACCTGAGCACAAAAGAGTATTTCCAGATTGCCGGAAGAGCAGGAAGAAGGGGTATGGACAAGAAGGGGTATGTTGTGAGCATGATTTACCGCCCGACATTTAATTATGAAGAAGTAAAGAGGATAACTGCGCAGGACACTGAGCCGATAAATTCACAGTTCAGGCTCTCTGTAAACACCATCTTAAACCTCATCAACCTGCATATGCCTAAGGAAATTGAGCATATTCTGCGGATGAGTTTTTTTTCCTTCCAGAAATTTGGCGAGAAGTTTGACAAGATTCCTGCAAAGGTTCTTCTGGCCAGGTATTACAGCCTGGTCAGAAAATTAAACAAGCTTAATTACATCAAAGGGAACAAGCTTACTGAAAAGGGTTTTTTTTCTGCACAGATATTTGCTGACGAGATTACTATGGGGGAGATTTTTGCCACCGGGCTGGTAGATGAGCTGAACGAATACCAGATTTTGCTGGTTTTAGCTGCTTTGGTTTACGAGCCAAGGATGAATCACCAGTTTAAGAAGAGTTTTAAAGATGGGCAGTTGCAAAGTTTAAAGAATGTCCTCTTAAGAGATCCTTCTTTGGCCAGGGAAAAGAAATTTAACCAGCTTCTTCCTATGAGCAGCATCATTCATCCCGCTTATTACGGGCAGGGTTTTTTTACGGCCATGAGCTATACCAACCTACTGGAGGGCGACTTAATTAGGATGTATGCACAGATAATTGACCGCCTTACGCAGGTAAAGAAAGCGGCTGCAAGTTATAAGCTGCAGAATAAAATTGAAAATTGCATCAGGATCATTGACAAAGTGCTGGAAGGGATTTACCGGGTGTAGAGAGATAGGTGTAAAGAGATATTTGTCATCTTTGCAGTGCTCAACCATGACACCAATTATTCGCTGAGAAAGAATTGTTCCTATTTAAGAAGGACTTTGCCCTTTCTGCGCAGGAAAAGTGGCTCTAAGAGGAAAGGAGGCAAAGAGCTGGCCTTGAGGCAGATGGTTGCAGCTTGCTGGCGGGTCTTTAATTTAATATGCTGCTCCATCTCAAACACTACTTCAGAGTAAATAAATACATAAACTTTATAAAGAAAAGTAACTTAACTGGAGAAAATGGTCAGGTTCGGAGCAGCTCTTGGTGGCTTAGTAATGTTGGTTTCTGCAGCTACGGCATCCGTTCCTGAACAGGCTAATGCTGAGGAGCCCCCATTGGATTGTTCTGCCAAGACTTATTATGCTCTGAAGAAGCGAACTACAGTACCCGGAAGCACTGCCGTTGAGCGGCTGTTTAATATTGTTAAAAGGGATGCGGGAGGCGCGGCTTCAGGAGAAATGACAGGGACGTATTCTACTGGAGGGAAAAAAAAGGGGCAATATAGGGTTATGCTGGCGGTAGAAGATTATACAAGTGAGCATACCCTTTCTTATGAAATTGAATTCCCGTCCGAAGAATATTTGGCTACTGAAATGGGAAATCTACTCGTAGAATATGGTGTCCAGCAATTACCTCCAGCTAAATTACCTCCGGCTAAAGGCAGTGTTGAGCCGCGTTATGAATTTGTTCTCAGGCGTTTTGAATCTTACGATTCTAAAAAAAGGCAGATGTATCCTTATTATGCCCAGGAGATGGAAGCAGAGCTGCCCAAGGAAGATAAAGCTTTAGCAGCACTTTTTGCTGAGGCTCATGCCCGGAACATAAATGACAGCTATTTTATGGGCGTGAAAGGGTCTTACTTTCCTTCTTGCAATTTGCTGAGGAGGAACGATGTACAAGCGCAACGTGATACTGCAGGAGTTCCGCAGGAGAAAATAGATAAAGCTCTTGGTGTTGAAAAAGAAGAGCCTAAAAAAAGCGAAGAACCCGGAAGGAGCGCAGGGCCTAAAAAACCACAAAGCCAGCCTAAAGCAAAAAAATAAAACCGTAATAAAATCAAAACCTTAAAACCAAAACCTATATTAATCTCTGATTATTTATTGTTTCTGTTATAGCAAAGCGCACAAATATTTGAGCATGAACAGTGCGCTTTGCTTATTACGAACGAGCATCTATTCGCTCAATTATTTATGCGAGTGAGTATAGTTGTTTAATGGTGATTATTGATGATAATTATTTACGTAACTTATCCAAATAAAGAAGAAGCCCAAAGAATAACTGAGCATTTGCTTAACAAAAGATTAATCGCCTGCGCAAATACTTTCCCCATAAAAAGTTCTTACTTCTGGAAAGGGGGCATTGAACATAGTAATGAATTTGTTTCAGTAATAAAAACAAAAAAAGAAAACTGGGAAACCGTAAAAAAAGAAATTAAAAAACTTCATTCTTATGATCTTCCCTGCATTCTTAAGTTGGATGTAGAAGCTGATGAAGAATATGGGAAATGGGTGAAAGAAGAGACAAAATGATACAGATAGAATAATAACATAAAACAAATAGCAGAAATAACATAAAATAAATAGCAGAAAGTAAGCAAATAACAGAAAATAAGCAATACTTATTTTCACACCAGCATCTTAATCGCATTTACTCCCACATAAGATTCGAGGAAGGCTGCAGCCAGCAGGAAAGCAAAGGAAATCAACAGCAGAACAAAAGCATCCCGGGTTACATTTCTGAATGTCGGGCTAAGGAACTTTTCAGAAAGAACTGCTTTGGAGACAACTCCGCCGGCGATGGCTGCGAGCAGGAATCCAGCTAGTTCCGGGATGATGTAAATTGAAAATATGCCGAACAGGGCTATGCTGTGGTTAATGCTTCTGCTGATGTTGGAGATGGTTGTGTAAATGAACGTGGAGAATATGCTGGCGTTCCAGACGACTAAAAATATTGAGCCGGCTCCGTAAAACAATGAAAGAATAAACAGTATTACTGCCACGCCTACATTCACGCTGAAAATGCTTAACGCATGTGTCAGCTGGTTTACTGAGAAACTTTCCACTTTCCCTTTTGTTATTGTTTCTCCAAGCATTTTCACCTGCTCGCTTAGGGTAACATTGATATCCATGCCTAAAGTAAGCATTGCCCAGATAACTGCCAGATAACCGATGAACAGGCCGATAAAAAGAAACAGGTATATCTCAAAGATTTCCTTGTGGTTGTAAAAAAAATGGTGCAATCCCTCAATTCTCTCCCGCTCTTCTTCCATGGCTAGGAGGTTAAGCAGGCTGGGCACAAGCAGTACTGTAATTAAAAATAAAAGGGAAACAGAAAAGCTGTCTTTAAAGAAAATATAGCTGGTGATTGCAGCAATAAAAGTATATGCTATCCCTAAAAAAACAGCACATAATGGCCGTTTCTGCAACCAATGTGTGCTCAATAGTTGTTCCAAAACCATTTTATTGCCATTTTGTTGTTGTTAAATCACCTGGCAGTTAAATCCCTTTGCTTAGTTGCCTTACCTTAATATTCCCATCTCTTCCAGCTTTTTACGGATGTTTTCCTCTTCTTTACGGCGTTTTCTGTAAGTGACTATGTTTTTAATTCCCGAGCCGAGAGCCTTCCTTTTCCATCCAATTACTCCCAAGAGAGCTAATAATCCTATCCCAGCAACAATAGCTTTCCAGTTTTCTTTAACTCTGCCAAACAAGCCCACGGCCTGGCCGACACCTATGGGCACTTGTTTGTTCCCGGCATCTTCTTTAACTGCTTCTCCTGCTTGCTCACAGGATTCTTGCTCAGCAGGCTTGCCTTTGTCCGTTCCGCAGAGATTCCAATCCTCACAGGCTCTTGTTTTTAGGCCATTTACGCAGCTGCCCCATGGCGAGCATTTCCAGTTAGGCGTGCATGACTGCGGCAGAACTTCAGCATTACGCTCATCGTCATCATTAATGGAGTCACAGCCCGGATCGCCTAAATCTATTAAGCCATCCCCATCGTTGTCTTTCTCATCGTTACATTTGGAGAAGCGTGCACCTCCACCTCCGCCCCCGCTACTTCCCCCTCCCCCTGACGATGAGCTGCTCGGTGAAATAGGCGTATCTGCCGTTGTAAAACTGTAATAACTGCCGGCATTGTCTTCTGTGTCACAGTATCCGAACTGATCACAGGATTCAACATAGTAATAATAGGTAGTTGTTGCACTCAAGCCGCTTATTGTTATGGAAGCAGAACTGCCGCTGTTCCCTGTTTTAACTAAAAGTGCAGAAGGCTCGCTTGCAAATAACGAAGCATTGGTTGTGTAATATACCGTGTTGTTTGTCTTTTCATCAACGTTCCAGGAGATTACTGCTGAGCCGTCATTTATTGAAGAGTTGGTTAAATTAGAGATTAGCGGAGCGATGTTGTCATAATAGACGTAGCCATATTCATTTTCGCTAATGTCATTTTCATTGCCTGCTAAGTCGGTGCATTTGACGTACCAGATGTAAGGATCGTTCTGTGGGGGGAGACTTCCGAAATTGACATTGGTAAAATTACTAGAATTATCTTTGGACTCTTCTTTTGCCCCATTAATATATAATGTGCAATTACTGAGATTTGTTTCTAAAACATTATAATTAAAATCACTTATTCCGTCGGTATTAATATTGTTGATGTCGTAAGGCAGGGAATTGCTTGGGTAAAGTAAGGTAACTACTGGTTTAGTTGTATCAATTGTTACTGTTCTTGTTTCGCTGGTGTTTTGGTTGCCGACCTCGTCGGTGCAGGTTACACCCCAGTCATGCTGGCCTTCTCCCAATGCCGGATTAAAAGTTAAAATGGCTTTACTGCTGGTATTCCTGTTTTGTACGGGGAAGTTATCTACCAAGAGAATACAGCTTAAAGTAGTGCTATACTCATCAGTTGCGTTAATTTGAAAATTATTGTTATTGAAAGCTCCCGCTGTTGGAGAAATTAATTCTATAGAAGGTCCTTTGCTGTCAATGATGAATATGTATGTTTTTTTGGCTAAATTTCCTAAGGAATCATTGGCATACACGGTTAAAGAGCTGCTTCCGTAAGACCAATCTCCGGTATTAATATCGTAAGGGGCATTGAGGTTTGTATTTCCCCCGCCATTTAAGCTGTACCAAGCTGAGTGTACACTTAGGTAATTGTCTACTATACTTAAATCCACTTTTGTTCCATTAATTACCGGGGTACTTTCCTCAGGACCATTAAGAGTTATGTTTGGCTCGGTTCGGTCTAATAAGAAAGTTCTGGCTTCACTGGTTGTAGACCACCCGGCTGTATCTGTGCAAGTAACATACCAGCTATGGTAACCGTCTAAAACGTCTCCTAAATAAGCGGTTAGGCTTACGGTAGAGTTGTCAGTTTTTAATGTATTATTTTTAAAAGTGCTGTCAATGTAAATAGAGCAATCTACGTAAGGAGAAAAGCGTGCATCAATGCCAAAAGCGTTATCGTTTATAGTGAAGCCATAACTGTAAGAAGCATCACTTATGTTTGAATTATTTACAGGAGTTGACAGGGTGACTATAGGAGTTTGTGTATCTACAAATAACCAATGGTACTTGGTAATGTTTTCATTTTTGGCAAGATCAGTAATGTTAAAAAAATAACCAAAATAATACTTTTCGGGTTCGGGTACGATGTTGATTGACGTCGTACAATCAGTACCGCATGTTAACAATTGGTTGTTTGTGGCACTGGATTCTGCGATTATGTTATAATAGTCGTAATACATCACAGCGGAATTAAATCCCGATTCTTCTTCCGTAACCGTAATGCTAAAAGGTTGGGTTATGTTATTTTTGATAATACTAAACTCTTGAGGGGTGTTTAAAACATACTTTGGGGCTATCGCATCGTTTAACACATTAAAATTTAAGTTCCAGCTTTTTTCTCCTACGTTATCCCAGGTAGTAATTGTCCAAACATAGCTGGTATCGTTAGCTACCTCTAAAGCTGTCAAATTTAATGTAAGTAAATCCCAAGGTGTATCACATGAAATAACGTTTCCGACAGTTAAGCAGGGGTGGTTGACCACTGAAATGTTTTGAACACCGGAAGTAGTTATTGTGGAGTTTGTCATGTTTGTTTGATCAATAATTATAGTTACTGTTTTTGAAGTAAATTCGTACACTGAAGGTGAACCATCACGCCAGGAAATGCCGGTAACTACCTGTACCCCCATCCTTTCCCCGGCAACAAAATCTACATAAAAACCAATAAGCAGACTTAAAGATATCAAAATCAGTATAACTGCACCCTTTTTCATAAACACCCAACCTCCTTTAAAGCTAAGTTAAGCTTAGGAATGTGTTTATCTTATATAAGCTTTTTTATTTTGGGGCACAGGATATTTCGTGAGTGATGGCAGGCCGTCCGACCAACCGAAAACTCGCTGTTCTTTAAAATGTATATTAACTGTATTTTTGGAGCGTTTTCGGACCTTAATCTTCAGTATATTGTCCCCTTGGTCGGACATTCTTGGCCTTGCCATCACTCACTTTTTGGACTGTGCCTATTTTGGAGAATAAGCTCATTTACTTAGCTTTCCTGCTGTTGATTTCTTCCTGCAGCTGCTTGACGAAATGCTCTACATCCACTCCGAATTTTACTTCCCCGCTCCGCGTTCTTACGGCCAGTTTCTTGATTTCAACTTCCTTATCTCCGATAGTAACGATATAGTTTGCTTTTTCCAGCTGTGCGTCCCTTACTTTCTTAGCAATAGTTTCCGCAGCATCATTTAACTCGGCCCTTACGCCCTTTTCTTTTAGAGTAGCCAAAACCTTCCGGGCGAAAGGAATACTCCTGTCGTTAACGGTAATTATCTTAACTTGCAGAGGAGAAAGCCATAAAGGTAAATTGCCCTGTGTTTTTTCCAGTATGTAAGCGATAGTCCTCTCAAAGCAGCCGATTGAAGAGCGGTGTATGACCATTGGCCGTTTCTTTTCATTGCTCTCGTCAATGTAAGTCAAATCGAATTTTTCAGGCAGGGCAAAGTCAATTTGTACGGTAATTAAAGTGTCTTCCTTGCCGAAGACGTTTTTGTACTGTACATCCAGCTTAGGACCATAAAAAGCAGCCTCATTCTCTGCTTCAAGATATTTTAATTTAAGCCTATCAAGTATTTTTTTCATCGCTTTTTGTGAATTCTCCCAGGCTTTGGGGTTGTCAATGTATTTTTCCTTGTCTTCAGGGTCCCATTTAGAAAACCTGTACCATATGTCTTCAATGCCTAAAGTTTTAATGATATACTGGATTAACTCCAGAACCTTGCTGAATTCTTCTTCCAGCTGCTCGGGCTTGCAGATAACGTGGGCGTCTGCCAAGGTAAATTGCCTCAATCGTGTTAAGCCCATTAATTCCCCCGATTTTTCGTTTCTGAACAAATTGGAAATTTCTGCATATTTAAGGGGCAGCTCCCTATAGCTTCGGGGCCGGCTTTTGTAGATAATAAACTGAAAGGGGCAGGTCATCGGCCTTAAGGCGAAAATTTCTTCCCCGACTTTAAATGTGAACATGAACTCTTTGTAGTGCTGCCAATGTCCGGAAATCTTATATAGCTCGCTTTTGGCCATTACCGGCGTAGCTGTATATAGGTACCCTCTTTTTAGCTCTTCATCAACAATAAAGCGCTCCAGTTCCATTTTGATGAGCGCTCCCTTGGGAGCAAATAAAGGCAGACCGCTGCCGACAATTTCACTGACAAGGTAAAAGTCCAGCTCCCTCCCTAATTCTACATTGCTTTTTAATCCTCCCTTGCCCCGCTCTGTGGACATGCTGATTTTAGACATCTTTTTGAGGAGGCTTTCCGTATCAATGATTCTTTCCGTGTCAATTATTTCCTCTTTTTCTTTCTCTTTCTCTTCCTTTACATCATACCCTTTTCCTTCTCTCCTGGCGGTTTCTTTCTTTTTTTACTCTTCTCCGGCGCT
>JBFMFP010000023.1:0-18360 GCA_040751885.1 Nanobdellota archaeon | reverse complement strand
GCGGGTTCCTGAATAGGAAAAGTGATGGTAATCCTGGATGGCAAAGCATCTGGGAAGGATGGAAATTCTTTATGGGATTGAAAGAGGGAGTGCAGTTATGGAAAAAAAGATGTGGGTAAAGATGAGGATTCATCGTTCCCGGGTCAACATTGAGGTAGCCGTCAAGCTTTATGGGGATAACTCTTAGATTAGAGGAGAGCAATTTGCCTATAGAAGCTGCAGCAACACCCTTGCCCAGTCCGGAAAGAACCCCTCCTGTAACAACAATAACTTTCATATTTTGAGAAGAATTCAGAAAAGAATTGTTTGCTGAGCAGTTTTTTATATTGTTTGTGTGTAATGCTTTTTCGGTTGTTTGACTTATTTTATTTGTAGGGAGCATTATTTTCCAAAAGCATGCAGGTATATAAAGATTAAGAACATCTGTTTGATGACAAAACCTACCTCTTTACTTATTTCATAAGAGGATATTAAAAACACAAAGAAAGCAAAAGAAAAATAAGATTAAAAAAAGAAAACAAAAACATATACCGTTTCAGTTACTAATTTTAGCCGTTAAGTTCCGCATTAATTAATTGCTCAAATACGGCAAAAGGCTGTGCGCCGCTGATTAATTTTCCGTTGACAAAGGAAGCAGGAGTCCCCTGCACACCGGCATTCTGCCCATCGCGGAAGTCCTTGGCAATCTCTTCTTTTTGCTTGGGATCATTCAGGCAGCTTTCCCATTTGCCAATATCCAAACCAAGATCCTTAGCCCATTGCTTATAGTTATCAACACCCAAACTCTGCTGATTTGTAAACAGCTTGTCGTGGTATTCCCAATATTTTCCTTGCTCACCAGCACAATTTGCAGCTATTGCTGCCGGCAGGGCTTCAGGATGGAAACTTAATGGAAAGTCGCGGAAAACAAACTTTACTTTCCCCTGATCAATGAACTTGCTTTTTATCTGCAGTAAAGTTTCGCTGTAAAAACGGCCGCAGTAAGGGCATTGATAGTCGCTAAACTCGACGAGCGTTACCGGAGCATCTGCATCTCCCAAAACGCGGTCGGTTTCCATAAGCTGCTTAACGTCAACAACTGCAGCTTCGCCGGCTACTTCTCCTGCGGCAGCGGCAGTCGGGCTGGGAGCTGCAACTTGATCATTTTTGCTGTCCCTCTGACCGAAAATTTCCCCTTTAAAAGCAACTACGGTCAAAATTACTATCAAAATTATTGTTGTTACCTTCCAGAATAAGTCACTACTTTGCTGAGGATGCTGCAGCGGCTTTTGCTCCAGCGGTTTTTTCTGCTCTACAGGCCCCGGCCTTAGCGTGGGCTCAAACTTTGAGCGGGTCTCAATTTTCTCTTCTTCCATAAAAACACCTCTGTAATTAAAGTAAATAATGCTGTTGATTTATTGATTTTGAATATTTATTAATTTGATTTACTAATTTTAAGATTTACTAATTTTAATCTACTTTTGTTGATTTGATTTACCTATTTTAATCTATTTTTATTGATTTTATAAACTTAATCATTATCCACTCTCGGTGCAAGGATGAAACATAACAGCAGCCTGTCCGTAACTTTGTATTCTAATTTTAAAGGATAATCAGTATTAAAAGACAAAGAAACACTTTCAGCCAATTTACTGCCGGCAATCATTTTCTTTAAGTATTCAAGGGAATATTTGGCTTTAAATTTGCTCTCGCTATTTGTCTTGATTAAAGTGTGCTCATCAGGCTTGATTTCAATAAACGCCTTTGACAAATCTCCTTCTGCTTTTACCAGCAGCTGGCTTTTCTCTCCCAGGAAAGTCACTGAATCAGCAACCACGCTGACATCTTCAATTGCTTCGGAAAGGATTTCCGAGGCGGAAAGCATAGTAATGGGAAAGGTCAGCTCCGGAACTTTCTGCTCTTTATCTTCAACGTCCAAAGTAGGTATGGAAAAAGACCTTACCGTTGAGCTCTTAAGCAGGATTTTTAACTTGTTATCCTCGGTTGTTTCCAGGGTAAGAGTGTCTTCACTTTTCGCCCTGCGCAGTATTTGCTTTAAATTATTTAAATCAATAGCTACTTCTTCCTGTGCAGAAACTTTATATTCTGTAAAACTGCTGCTCAGCAGCTTGAAAATGACCATGGCTACATTGGCCGGGTCCATAGCTACCAGCTCCAGGCCATCCTTTCCAGCTTTAAACTTGGCTTCGCTCACTAATTCAGAAATTATGCTGATGCTTTCTTTAAAGTATCTTGGTTCGGCTAAGACTAATTTCATGTTTTAATACCCCTTTAAACAAGCCAAGAAAGAACTCTTTATAAAAATTGCTGTTGTAGAGTAGTATAGAGTAGTAGTTAGCTTAGTATTAATCTCTTACCATCTTCCATTATATGAATCGTAACATTTCTTTTATAACCAAGCTCTTCGGCAAGCTCAGCCAAGTGGTTTGCCAATTCGTGGCCCCCATGGGAAGGAATGATATGTTTAGGCTTAACTATTTCAATCAAGTCACGATGGTCTTCCCTGGCTGCGTGCCCTGAAACATGAATATCTTTAAAGATGCGCACACCTTCGGATTTTAATAAGCTTTCCAGCCTTTCCCTGTTGCCCCTGTTCAGCTCTACAGGGATTACCGAGCAGCTAAAGATAACTATATCCCCATTTGAAAACTTAAAATGCAGCTCTTTCCGGGCCATGCGGGAAAGGACCGCCTTTGGCTCACCCTGATGCCCGGTTACAACCAGCAAGTACCTGCCTCTGCCTTCCTGATTGATTCTTTTCAGCGTGCTTTCTACTTTTTCCCTCTGTCGTACCAGCTTTATTCCACTCTGAAAATCAGCAATACCTATTCTTTCCCCTGCAGCTACATACCTGCATAAAGATCTCCCTAAGAAAACAACTTTGCGCTTGAGCTTACTGCCCAGCTCAGCAATAGTCTTCAGCCTGGCCAAATGCGAGGAAAAAGTGGTTAGAATCATAGCTTTATCTTCTGCATGAACGCCCAACATCACGTCTTTAAGCATCTGCCGGGCCACGGATTCAGAAGGCATTTTTTTGTGCTCATGGGCATATAACGACTCAACAATGAGCAGGAGAACCCCTTCCTTGCCTACCTCCTGCAAGCGCTCAAAATTAGGTTTTTTTCCCAGTGTCGGCTGGCGGTCAAACTTGTAATCATTAGCATAAACAATCTTTCCGTAAGGAGTATGCAGAACAATCATGGAAGCCTGGGGAATGGAATGAGTCATGTTTACAAGCTCTACAGAAATGTTTTTGGATAATTTGTAAATGGAATTTAAATTCACGCTGATTACTTTATTAGGCAGCCTAAGCTCTTCATCTCTGACAATATCAGCTAATACTTCAGCAGTAAAAGGTGTGCAGATTACTGGTGCCCGGGGGAAAAGTTTGGCAGCAAAGGGAACGGCACCGACATGGTCCAAATGACCGTGGCTGGGTATTATTCCTATAATTTTATCCGCCCAATCCGCCATCAGGCTGTAATTGGGCACAGCATTTACTTTAAGCAGCTCCTCATAGCCCATGGCTCTGATCTCTTCATCCTCGGTATAGCGGATGTAGTTCTCCATGTGCAAACCCATGTCCAGAATAACAACCTCGTCGTCTATTTTTATGGCCGTAGAATTCTTTCCCGTTTCAGAAAATCCCCCGACGGAACATATTTCGATAGGCATATCGCCGGGAATGATGTGATTGTTTAAAAAGGCTTTGGAGAAAAAGGATTTGAATAATAATTCTTAGGTATTAAAAATAATATGCGGACGGCAGGGATCGAACCTGCGTAGGCACTGCTCCAAAAGCGTTGCTTCCCAGCAGACATCAGCCCCGCTTCTGTCTAAGCCAATGGATGACTTACAACGAGCTTAATCATTGCACTCCATCATTGAGTACTCCTCACTCAAATGCCTTGAGTCCATCCCGTTTGGCCACTCCGGACACACCGCGTGTGTAGGAGCACGAACAAAGTGAGTTCTCCGGCACGTCCGCATTAACAAAGAAAAATAAACACTCTTTTTATAAAATTAACCCGAAAGAAACAAGAAAATTGAAAAAAAAATGAAAAAAAGCAGTCCGCCGGCCCAAGCTAATTCATGTTCCTCAGCCTGCTTTCTATATCCTTAAGCTGAAGCTCCAAATCATCAAGCTCACGGTCATCAGCTTTTTTTGGCTGTTGGCGCTCCACAGGCTCAGATACTTCCACAGGCTGAGGCACTGGCCTTTGCACGGGTAACTCTTTCTTCTCAACAGGCTCTTCAGGGAACATTTTAAGTTTTCCTTTAGGGAAATATTTCCTGAATTTATAATCAAAAATATTATTTAATTCTTTGACAGTTTCGCGAAGCTGGGCAAAAGTTGCTATTTTTTCTTCCTGGATCCTCCTGAAAGATTCATATCCCTGCATAAAGATAATTATTTCTCTCAATGCTTCAAGAAGATCCTTGCGGACAATTTTCGGCTCATTAACCTGAACCATAAAATTAAGGCTTTTGTCTTTGCTAACATCAGCAGCGCTTTCCCTTACGCTTTTCTTTTTCTTCTTTACAACTTCTTTCTTTACAGCTTCTGTTTTTTTCTTTCCCACTTTTCTTACCTTACCTTTCTTACTTTCTTACTTTAATTCTTACTTTTCTTACTTTAATTATTCCTACTTCATCCCGATTGCAGCAATTTATTTAAGCAGCCTAATACTGCTCCGGCTCAGCCAAAGACTGGTCAATGAAGTCTATTTTCTTTTCGACTTCAGCCAAGGCATTCTGCCACAGCTCCAGCTGGTGATCTTCTTCATTTTTGAGGTCGTTTATTCTCAGAAGAATTGACTTGGCTTCATCCAGCTTTTTCTTAACAACATTCATCAGCTCCAAAACACTATTGTATTCTTCAACTTTGATAAAAACCGGCATTTTTTCCATTTTAATCACCCTGCGACTTAAACATAATTTTATCTATTTCCAGCAGGTTATTGTGCAGCATGGTCATGGACCTTTTCAGCCTGCTGAAATTGCTCTCTTCATTGTATTCCGACGTTTCCAAAACCTTGTTAACTTCAAAAAGATTATTTAAGCGCTCTTTTACCGAATCCCGTTCAAGAATTATCCTGCGATAAACATCAAGCTTCACATACAGCTCCTGCGGCTTGGGAGGAGAAGGAGGCAGACGGGCTTCTTCAAATCCGCCGGGAGAGAACTCTTGCAGATGCGGCTTTCCAAAAAAGGACTTTTCTTCTTTAGGAAGAGGCGGAAATGAAGTAATAGGAGCTTGTACAGGAGCCTGCTCTACACCGGCGACCTCTTTAATTTTTCCCGGCTCAATGACTCTTCCTGAAGATGCTGCCCGCGTAGGAAATTTCAGAGCTTTCTCATCTGCGGCAACTTTTTCCGGAAAAGGCACTTGCGGCACTTTCTTCTTTCTTGCAAACAACCAGCCCATAATGTCCTTCAAATGGAATTTCGTTTAAAAACTTTCTTTAGTATTGGTGAATAGTAAAAAGAGGTTTTGACAGATTTAAAGGAAGTTATCTCTTGTTCTTTTCTTTATTTATCTTTTCTCAGTTTATCTTTTCCCTGTTTATCTTTTATCTTTTCTCTGTTTAATTACATTTTATCCATCATTTACCCATTTTTACTCATATTTATTCATTTTTGCCATTTTTTATTACGTTCTCTATTATATTCTCAATTAAACAAATATATTTATTTTCCAAAAAATGTGCCAATATATGAATGTAATAGGGAAAATAATAAAGACTAAGAAAATTAAACTGTCTTCATTGCTTATGTTATTTTTTCTGTTATTTTTATCTAATTCTTCAATTGCATTGGAAATCAACGAAATTATGTACAATCCTTCCCAAAAGTTGGGGGGAAATTACAATGAATGGGTTGAACTCTTTAATTCCGGAAATGAGAGCATTGATTTAACTAATTGGAAAATAAACGGGAAGAATTTTGACGATGTTAACATTGCTCCTGCAGAATATGTCGTAATAGCAGAGAAATTACTGGGGAACGGCAGTTTTGAAGCTCTTTACGGCAACAATGACAGCATTTGGAATAAAAGTGGTGATTCTGACGAAAATTACACTGCTGTTGATGCCACTTCTTTCTCGCTGGACGATGATGCCGGGATGGTTAATCTTTCCAATGGCAGCATGAGCATAATTGCTAATTACAGCAAAGGTGCGGGCGGAAACGGCAACAACAAAACTTTAGAAAGGAGGGAAGATAATTCCTGGGGAGAAAGTACAGCAGAGAAAGGCACTCCCGGAAGGCAAAACAGCATCTGGATCATTCCAAAAGAGCCGGAAAATAAGTCTGAAAACAAGTCAGAAAATGACTCTTTAGATTACAGCTACTTAAAAATTAATGAAATCATGCCCGACCCTTTTGGCGATGATGATGCAAAAAAAACTCTTGGCGAATGGGTTGAACTGTACAATTCCGGCAAGAAAGAAATAGAGCTTAAAGAGCTCGTTCTCAAAGACTCCAAAGATGACGGAAAACTGCCCATTGCTGACAATAAAGTCATGGACGGAACTGTAATCTGCAGCGGATGCTATAAAGTTATTTACCGTGACGGGGACAGCGATTTCTCGCTCAATCAGGATTATGACGAAGTACGCCTCTTTGCAGACGATAAATTGATTGACGAAATAAGCTATTCCGGCAGCACGGAAGGGATGTCTCTGAGCAAGATTAATGACCAATGGTTCCAGACTATGCCTACTCCCGGTTCTGCAAACGTATATGTAGAAAACTGCGACTGGAAAATGAGCATCGCTCTGGAAAAAAATGTTTTCAATGGCGATGAGGATTTTGCCTTTGATATTTTTGCAGAAAGGCTGCTGGGGTTCACAGAAAACATTACCGTCAGGGGAAAAATAGAGGACCTTTTTGGAAAGACTGTCAGCGATTACTCTCCTTGGACTAATTACCAAACAGCAACTTCCGCCCACAAAAGCTATTCTCCTAACCTAAAAGACGGTGTTTATTCTCTTTCCTTCTGGTTTGAAAACTTAACCTGCAATGACAGCAATCCTGCAGACAATAAAGCATTGGCGCTTGTCGCTATCAATCCCCGGGATAAAACTACAAATTCCTCGCTGGCGATAGAGAAAATATATCTAGGAAATGATGAAGTAGTAAAATGGGGCGACCAATTTACTGCTCAGGTAAATATTTACAAAGGAAAAGAAAGCAAGTATTCCGTGCAGCTTTGGGCGGAAAAAGACAACGAGAAAATCAGCAAAAGCACTAAGTTTAACATTTATGAAGAATACAGCAATTATACCTTCACTCTGCCTGTTCAGCTCATCCCTAATTGCAATGAAAAAATTTCTGACGGGCAGGCTAAGCTTGTCCTGGAAGGATTAGGTCTGCAGGCAGAGCAAACTTTTAGTGTGAAAGGAATTAATGATGATACCTGTAAAAACATCACAACCAGCGCTGAAAAGAAAACCTCTTCTTCAGCAAAATCGACAAAAGAAAAAAATGTGCCCTACCAAATTGTTGAGCTGCCTTCTTCAGCAGTTCCCAACGGAGTCTTTAGATTAAAAGTACAGCTGCTGGGAGACGATTCTGCGCACAGTTATAAAATCTGGAGCTACCTGTACAGGGGAAGCAAATGTTATTCCTGCTCTGAAGAGACTGTGGAGAGAGAAAGTAATCTCCAGGAAGTAAAACTAAAAAAGAACGAGCTGAAAACAGTTGAGTTTTTGATTAAAGTTGACGATGTTAAGGAAGGAGAGTATAAGCTTAAGGTCAAGCTGAATAAGGACAACCAAAAAACCGACAAGGAGCTCACCAGCAGCATCTATGTAAAAAGTGAAAGCAGTGAAAGTAAAAATAACTCTTTATTGGGAACCAGCACATTTTCAGAAAATATGCTAGCAAGCGATTCGGAAGGCCAAGAAGATTTAAGCAGCTCATTATCAGCAAAAAAAGAAAAAATCGCTGAAAATAAAGATAACAAAGGCGTGGTCATTTACGAGTCCAGTTCCGACAAAGCCAAAAGAAAAACATTGTATCTGCTGCTCATCTCGTTTGTGCTGCTTATTGTTGTGTTAATACTAAAGAAATAGATTAAAATAAGGGGATGAGTTAAAAAATAACTGATAATTACAACCAGCCAAAACCAGCAGAAATGCTTAAAAATCATCCCCTTTTCTGAGGCTCATGGGAAAAAAAGCTCTGGAAAAGAAAATTCTCTTCAGGACGGTTTTAGAAGTAGTAGGCAAGCCCAAAGAGCACGTTGAAGCTTCTCTTAAAGGATACGTTAACCAGCTTAAAGAAAACAAACGCTACGCCGTTGTTAAAGAGGAATTTGCTGATGTTAAAGAGCAGGAAAAAAGCGAGTTTTGGATGGTTTTTGCGGAGATGGAAATATGGACTGAAAATTTGAAAGATTTGGCTTATTTCTGCTTTGATTACATGCCTTCACTTATTGAAATCATCAAGCCTGGAGAGCTGGAAATGAGCGATATAGATATTACCTCCTTCTTAAATGATTTGCAGGCAAAACTGCACGGGATAGATATGATTGCCAAGCAGCTGAAGCTGGAAAATGATGCTTTAAAACATAACATTGCCGGACTGCTCAAAAATTATATTATGGTGCTTTTAACCAACAGGAAGCTCAGCTCAGAGCAGCTGCACAGCCTTACCGGCGTTGAGAAAGACAAGCTGGAAGATTTCCTTGACAAGCTCATTGACCAAAAAGTAGTTGATATGGAAGGAAACCTTTATTACCTAAGGAAAAAAGAAGCGAAAAAGGAAGCTCAAGAATAAGGCGACTCTAGAACAAGGTGACCTTGCAAAATGGATGATAAAGAAAGGAACGTGGAAGCAATACTTTTTGCCGTAGGGAAGGAAATAACTCCGGAAAGAATTGCCAGCCTCTGCTCCCTTGACGTAAAAGAGGTAGATAACATCATTAAAAAGCTGCAGAAAGAATACGAGCAAAGGAACTGCTCGCTACAGCTCATCAAAAAAGAAGCTGAATGGAAATTGACCGTAAAGGATGACTTCCTGCCTTTAGTCAGCAATATTGTTGCCTCTACGGAGATGGAACGGCCGCTGATGGAAACTCTCGCTGTTATCGCCTGGAAATATCCTGTCGTCCAGTCGGAAATCGTCAAGCTGAGAAGCGCTTCCGCTTATGAGCACATGAAAAAGCTGGAAGATCAGGGGTTCATTATCAAAGAAAAACTCGGCAGGACGTTTAAAGTTAAGCTGACAAAAAAATTCTTTGAATATTTTGACCTGCCCAGTGAAGAGGCAAAAAAAGCTTTCCTGAAACAGGTGCCTGAGCAGGTGCTGAAGGACGCGGAAGAAGTGCATAAAGAGGCAGATGAAGTGGAAAGGCTTATAGAGCTGGAAAAGAAAGAAGCTAAGGCCAAAGAAGAGATAAACAAGGCTCTGGGAGATGTCAAGAAAGAAGCAAATCAAGAAAGAGAAACTAAGAAGGAGATTGTCATAAAATGAAAGGCTACGAAGAGCTGCTCAAGAAAGCTGAAGAGGAGCTGCCCGAGCAGGTGCAAAGCGGGGAAAGGTTTAATGTTGAAAAAATAAAAGGCCATCTGGAAGGCAACAAGACCATTTTAGTTAACCTTAAGAAAATAGCCAAAGATCTGGGAAGGGATGAAAACCATCTGCTTAAATATCTGTTAAGAGAGTTAGCCACGCCGGGAAAATTCGTCGGAGAAAGAGTTATCCTTGGAACAAAAGTTGCCGCTTCATTAATCAACAAAAAAATAAAAAAATATGTCAGTGAATATGTGTTTTGTTCTGAATGCAGCAAGCCCGACACCCAGCTGGTGGAAGATAAAGGAGTTGCATATTTACGCTGCCAGGCCTGTGGAGCCAAAAAGCCCGTCAAGAATATTTAATTGAAACTTTTTGAAGTTGCTTGTTGGTAGTTATTTTTAAAACAAAAATGGAATTTATTGTTGTGCAGAAAAACAGCGAGCATGGGATGCTTCTTATTGTAACTGATTCTTCGCTAATCGGCAAGAAGTTTGAAGAGAAAAATCTCCAGCTGGACTTAACCAAGCCTTTCTATTGCGGAACAAAATGCAGCAGAAGTGAAGTAAAAAGACTTATGGACCAGGCACGCCATATACACTTAACCGGAAAAGATGCCGTGGAATTAGGAGTTGAAACGGGCGTTGTTAACAGGAAGAAAATAATCACAATTAAAGGCGTTCCGCATGCAGAAGCGATTGTGGACGGGTGAGATTATTCTTTTTCACATAAACGCAGCCAAACCTTCCTGCTTTTCCCTCTCTTTGCCAAAAACTTGCTCTACGTTTGCTTTGATTACTTCTAATGATTGCTTGAGATAAGGAGAAAAGTCATACTTTTCAGCAAGCATCAAAGAAGGTGATAAATATTTTACAACTGAGCCATGAGTTACTGTAAAGATCAATTTCCCGCCGCACTGCCTGCATTTGTTTGTCAATGGCGGGCGGCGATACTTGGCATTGCATTTTCCACAGCGGAACTGCTGCATGGAGAACTTACGCAGATTCCCTTTGATGTCTTTTAAAAAATGCTTCTGGATGACCAGCTTGGCAACATCGTCCATGTCCACAGCACGCACTTTCTTGGCTATTTCCATCTGCCCAATGAGCTTTTCTTCCATAGAAGGGAGAGTTTTGTAGGCAGAGCATTGCACTCCTTTATTGAAATTGCTAACATGGTGCGTAAATCCAAAATCCTGATACTGCTTCTCCGTGCCCAGCCTGTCACTGAGTTGCTCAATTTTTTTTGAGTTGTGTTTCACTTCCCAGGGTTTTTTCATGCTCAACGATGCTTCATAAAATTCCAAAGGGTATTTCCAGACCACATCTATTCCATGAACCTGGTCATCAACTTCGGCCGGATCAAGTGTAGCGGTAAGAACTAAAGGAGAATCCATGGTTGATCCTCTTGTGTTAGGAAGATACTGCCGTGAAAAGTTCAGCAGCGCATCCAAGAGAAGCATGACTGCGGCTTCATCACCATCACAATCCCTACGTAAACCGGCATGGAACATGGGATGTGCCAGCAAGCTTTGCGTCTGTGAAAAACCAATTATCCTTCCTACCAAGCCTGCGGAGATGTGCGGAGCTAAGGCTATTACCAAATGGCCCACTAAATCTTCTTTCTTCTTAAGATTGTAAAAGGGCTTCAATCCATAAAATTTTACTAACAAATCATCTACAAAATTAGCTACCTTCAGGAGTACTCCCGGAGCGGATTCATCCAGAGAATCAAAACCGGGTAAAATTATATCTTGGGGCATTATTTCCAAAATCTGCTCACTGTCTGCCAATTTTTGGCCATAAATATCTTTCTCATAGCCTATAGATGTAAGCTGCTCTACGGAAGCCCCAATTTCTTTCGGCTTAAAATGAGTTATTGGCAATTCTGTGCAATCATATCTTGTCGTCCCGTCTTTATTTACATAAATATTATGTTTTGCCCGCAAAATGCCTTTAGCCAGATGCTCAGTGATGTGATTTTTGTTGGAAGTTCCGCGCACACCTTTAATCAAATCAGGATGAAGCTTTTCACCGAGGCGCTCTTTGGCTTTTTCAAAATAATAACCAATATCCAAATCAAAAGTCTTGTAAGGAACAGCTTTCCCGTGCCTGCACGCCTCTTTCTGCAAATCACCACATAAACGGCAGTTAAATCTCTGCACACAGCTGCTGCCGCACTCTTCACAGGAAGGATAAATCATTTCTTTCTGGCAGTTAGGACAATAAAAGAAGGGGAAAGTGCTTCTCACTTTCCCAGCCTGTAAAGCGGCCTGAAAACTTCTTAAGCGATCTCCTTCTTCTCCTACCGGAAACATCACTTGCGGGCTGCCGGTAAGATGACGCATCTTTGCTTTCTCCGGCCGGCCCATTCTTGCGCCAATGAACGTTCCTGCTTTATCACGGATAACTATTTTGTTAACAGAATTGCTGAAATAATTGATTACTTCCAAACCACCCTTACCTGCAGCCTGAAGGTCATTCCAATTAGTGTTATCATTCCAATTAATGTTATTTAAGCTTATTTGGTCTGTAAATCCGTAACAATAAGCCAGGCATTGCGCTTCTTTTTTTTCAATAACCACATTTTCCTTGCCAACTACTTTATGAGGAACTCCCAGCAACTCTAATATTCTTTTCGCCTGAGCATAAAACTTATTGTTGTTAAAATAAGGTAAAATTATTTTTTTGATATCTCTCTTTCTGATATATCTCTCATCTTCCCCGCTGCTTTCCCTGTTTTCTTCATTTTTTTCTATTGTTAGCCCACTTCCTTCCTGTTTATTGTTTCCTTGCTTGCTCCCTTCCTGTTCATCGTTAACAGTTCTGGACATTTCGCTCATCCTTACCGAACCAGTCTGTAGCCACCTGCCTAAAGAAATTACATCTTCTCCGGAAATAGTCTTCCAATAAAAAATAAAATCAGGATGAAGAGGAATATTTAACTGTCTGCTGATAGCTTTTGCTTCTTCCCATTCCGGAAAAACATGCAGAGGTGAACTTATTAAATCGCTCAACCTGTCTCTTGTTATTCCTAACAGAGACGAAGCTTTGAGCAAGCTTCCTTCTATATCTTTTTCATTTGGCTCAGCTGTTTCTGCAAAAGTGCTGCTTATCGCTTTTTCTACCTCCAGAGCCCACCATTCCGGGCAGTATCCGGCAGGAACCAAATCCTGGCCATTTTCTGAAAAATCACCATAATTAAACAAGATGTCTCCCAAAAAGATAATTTCTTCAATGGAATTGCTGTACTGCTTGGCTATTTCTTCTGTCTTCAAATGCACTACACTTTTATCATTCAGGCGGACAATAGGGCCTTCCAAAGTATCACAGATAGTAACTGTAGCGCCCTTGCCCGGCCTTTCCACTTTAAGTTGTGTACCAATAGCAATATACTTATCTAAAACTATCAAAGTTGCCGGATGGAGTGCAGATGCAGAAAAACCGGAAGTGCGCGTGCGTCCATAACGCAGGCGAAAACCGCCTACGCCCAAAGGGTAAGTCAAAATGGGCCTTCCTGCAACCAAATCCATAATAAAAGTATTATTTGGTTTAACCTGCTTAATTGGTTGGACTGAAATTAGCTGGACCGGAGTTTGTTGAGCTTGATTAGTTTGTTGAGTTTGACTAGTTTGTTGAGCCTGACTACTTGGAACAAGAGTACCTGCATCCCTGCCATTTTTGTTTTCATCAGATTTTGCGGAGTGAATTTTTTCTTTCAGTTTCAAGAACTCTTCCAAAAAAGACCATTCCAGTCCAAATTCCTTTCCCCATTTGGACAGCCTTTTCCAGATTTTGGGACTCTTTTGACACAAACCTTCCGCCAGCACTAAGGCTGCTCCTCCGCGGATAAAATTGGTTTCAATTCTCGGCAGATCTTTGTAATTGGAAACTTCAAAATCCTCTGTAGGATCTCCGTCTACTTCCACAGGAAGATGGGCAACCATAAATTTAAGCTCTTCATCAGAAGGATGATATTGGAGATTAGTCACGCGCTCATGATAGTCATGAATTTCTATGTTATAACGATTTACTTCAGCTTCGTCAGGATCGTAAGGGGCATAACCCATTTTAACACGGACATAATCAGCAAGGATGACTGATGTTGATGCTGCCGTGCCTCCCGCTCCTCTGATGGGGCCAGCATACTGCAAAGCGAAATACTCTTTTCCATCCCTGCGTTTTTTTATTTTCAGACCAATAAAACCTTCTAGTGGAGCTGAAACAATGCCTAAAGTCAGGTAAGCAAATCCAACACGAATACCAACCTCCATAGCCTCAAGTTTGTCCCTGAAACGGCAATGTTTTTCCTGGGCAACTTCCTCGGCAATTCTAAACCCCACTCTCCAGTCCAGCTGTCCAAACTCTTTTTCCAGCTCAGCAATCCTTGTAGTAACATTTGTTTTGGTTATCTGGGGAGCGAGCACGGATACTAAACTAACAACTCTCTCAGCCATGTTCCTGGCTAAAGGAATAGGTACAGCTTTTTCCGGATCAAGACCTTTGCCACGCGCCTCGGCAGCAAGACTGTAACTCTTGCTTAGCTCTTCGTTTATCTGCGCGAAGTGTCTCTTTAACTCCGGGGAAGCATTCATTTTTTATGCGTTAAATAACGGGGAAGCATTTATTTTTTATGTGTCAAATAAATTTCAAAATTTTTATTTCCCTTGTTTTTAGGTTGACAATGGGAACTCTGGCCGGCTCAGGCTCATGGCCTAACTTTTCCTGAAATGCCGTCCTGCCCTGCCAGCAGCTCCCGCTGATGGTAATCACCCCTTTATAAGCAGCAATATTTGAATAATGAATATGACCGCTGATGAAAAAATCGGGAATTGTTTTGATTAAGAGCGGATCTTCTTTATGAACTGGAAAATAAGGGGTTGAGCTAAACGAAGGAGCTAAATGCCTGCGCTTAAGAAGAAACTTCATAATTAAATCTGCCCGGTGGTATCCACCGCCGCTGCGTATGGATTCTACGCTGGAAACATAATGATCAAAACTGTAACCATGATAAAGAAGAACGTTAAATCCGGGAAATGAAGAAGTCCTGCCGATATTTACCACCGCCGGATTTGTCACCAGCTTAACATTAGGCAATTCAAAAAGCTGCGGGGCAAATTTTACATCAAAAGAAGTCTGCGGCTCAGCCAGATGAATGGCATCATGATTTCCGGGACAAACAATAATTCTTTTGCTGGAAGGTATTTGTTTTATCAAACTGCAAAACTCATCGTATTGTGCAACAACATCTTTTATTTCTAATTCTTCTGATTGTGAAGGATAAACACCTACACCATCTACTAAATCACCAGCTATAAGGATATACTTAACTTTTCCGGCAATGTCTTTCTGCCGCTCATCCCCTGTTTTGCCATTAATCCAATCTAAAAAATGGGTAAATTCTTCCTTTAAAAAAACAGAAGAGCCTACATGTGTATCAGAAAGAAAAAGAGCATATTCTTCTACATCACTTTTTTTTACTGAATCTGAAGAAAGAATGTCCGGCCAGATTATTTTTTCGGCAAAGATAATTTTATCGCCCAGAAGCCCGCAGATGCCTACAACTTCGTCGTGAACAAGATCCCTTGCCTGTGCAAACAATTCACTGTTGTTTTTTGAAACAAATACACTGATGCTTGCAGTTGGGTCTTCTACGGAAAGCATCATGTTGCCATTCTTGGTAATGCTTATTTCGCTAACCATGCCGATAAATGCGACAGCTTCTTTTTCTTTTTTGGAAAGAATGCGGATAAGCGGAGTTGCATTTTGCAGCTCCTGATGCCTGCGCAAAATCCCTTCCAGAAATTTATGCCTGGAGAGAAAGAGATAAGTAAAATCCTTTACCTCATATTTGTGGGGCTTATTCTCAAAGCATTCTATTATATCAACGCTTTCTGTTATTATATCAGCGCTTTCTTTTATACTCTCTTTAGATATACACTCTTTAGAAAAACTGTCAGCAGTTAAAGCAGCAGTGACCGTACTCAGCAAAGGTTCTGGAACAAGCTCGCTACTGCCGGTAGCAAAAACTGTGCTGCCTGCTCCCTCTTTCATTTCAACTTTAATAGCGGTAATTTTTTGTTTTTGTAATAAACTACCTTGTAACAACATATTACCATGATTAAGAGGATTATGATTAAGAGGATTATGATTAAGAGGATTATGATTATTATGATTACGATTATTATTAATACAATTGCTCCCTCCCTTCAGAGAAACGTAGGAGCTGGTAAACTTCTGCAGCTGAGACTGATATAACTCTTCGTTTCTTTCCTTTTCAGCTTCCACTTTAAATTTATCCAATTCATACCAATCCACCAAATGGCTCTGTGTAGAAATAATCTGTGCATAATCGCTATTGAGAATTATTAAGTCTTCTTCCCGGGCAATTTTTTCTACCAGCGATTCTTCTAACTCTTTCTGAGCAGCACCCTTACTAAGAACATCTTCCTGAATTAAAATTCCCCTAATGAACATTTCTTCAATGAACTTTTTGTTATCCATTTTTTAGATTAACTGAATTTTTAGAGTTGATACTTATTCTAACTTTAGAGTCGATATTTATTCTAACGAATACTTATTTCAACGCTACTTTTTTCGAGTTCAACGCTACTTTTTTGAGCTAAATGTGTTTAAATCAAGTTAATTTAAGCTAAATGAAGAGATTTTTCCAAGAGTCCTTTCAGCTTCATAATTATCCCCTCGTCTATGGATAAAGAAATGTCCCTTGTCCGGCCATATCTCCCTTTTGAAATTATTTTGGCATTTATAATTCCCAGCAAGTCAAATTCTGCCAGAATATCGGACACTCTTCTTTGAGTTAGAGCGTTGAGCTTAGTCTGCTTGCAGATGGCGGTGTAACAATCATAAATCTCTCCGGTAAATATGCTTCTTTTTTGAGGAGTTATTTGCAGCATCGCATATAAGACCAGCTGAAACTGCTTGGGCTGATTGAGAATTATACTTAAGACTTTATCGGACTCAATTTTTTTTTCAGCTTCATCCAGATGAACTATCTTTACTGTCTGGGAACCGCTTCTCTCGGCAATCTCTCCGGCCACGCGCAACAAATCTATAGCCCTACGGGCATCTCCATGCTCCCTGGCGCTGTAAGCGGAGCATTTTTCTATCACTCCCGTTTCAATTACATCAGGCTTGAATGCTTTAGCTACTCTATTGCGCAGGATATCCTGAATTTGCAGAGCATTGTAGGCCGGGAAATGAACTTCTTCTTCTGATAAGCTGCTTTTCACTCGCGGGTCCAAGTGCTCAACAAAAATCAAGTTGTTGGAAATGCCAATAAAACTTATTTTTGATTTTTTCAGCTCAGAATCCATCCTTGTAAGATTATATAAAATTTCATCTCCTATTTTTTTTGTCAATTGGTCTATTTCATCAATAACAAGAAGAATGAGCTGCTCTTTCTGATCCATTAGCTCATAAAAAATATTATAAACCTCGTCCGTAGGAAGTCCGGTAGGAGGTATTTCTTTTCCCATTTCTTTGATAAGCTGAGCTATGAGACGATATTCAGTATCGGCAATCTTTTTAAGCTTGCAGTTAAGATAAATTGTTTTTAAATTGACATTATTTTTTATAGCCACTTCATTCATATGACCCAAAACATGCTTGATGGAAATCGTTTTTCCTGTCCCTGTCCGACCATAAATAAATAAATTAGAAGGCTTTTCTTTTCTCAGAGCTGGAGCAAGAATATTAGCTACTTCTCTAATTTGCTCTTCCCGGTAAAGAATCTGGTCAGGCATATACGAAGAAGATAAGATTAACCTGTCTACAAAAAGAGACTCCTTTTTCATGAAACTTTCAAAAAAAGTATTTATTTCCATCCTCTATTTTTAATTACCTTCTATTATTAATTTTTACCCCCTCTTTTTTACCCTCATACGTTCCCCCCTACGTTTCCTATGGAAGTAAATTCAACATTCAAATTGAATCACTTTTTAATTTCAACACTGCTTTTAACATTACTTTTAACATTAAATCCTATTAATAAACTAATCGAAACTACAGAAGGTATCATCCGATACTTAACATCTTCAACCATCTATACAAAAAGTGATAATTGCTAATGGAAAATTACCTGCTAATGGAAAATTACCAGTGGAAATAAAACTTTATTTTCTCATTTTTTCTTAGTGTCCCTACTTTGTTTTCTAATTATCTCCGCTTTTCTTTGCTTTGTTGTATTTTATTATAAATACTTATCCTGAAATTAAGAAGTAGTAAATAAAGCGACAATTTAGGAAACAGGGAGCATTTTACATATGGTATATTTTAGTTATTTCATTTAATCAATATTTCATTGATTATGTTATATAATATTCATTGATTATGTTATATAATATAAAATTTCATTTATTAACTATATCGAAAAGAATTCCATAGGAAATTTTCATTTTTTATTTTTTTGTTTGAATATAATAATAATTATTTGATGATCATTTGAATTGCTTTAAAATAACAAAAGGTAAAAGATATAATCAAAAGAGTATTGAGATAAAGGAGTATTAGAATGAGCCTATATTTAATTATTTTCTATAGAAAACAATTCTAAAAAGCTTCTTATTTAAGGACTGAACTTTTGCGTTTTAAGCTTACCAATATTCTGCTTTTGTGAGGAAAGCGCAAAAGTCTAGTAAAAAGCTTCTTATTTAAGGACTGAACTTTTGCGTTTTAAGCTTACCAATATTCTGTTTTTGTGAGGAAAGCGCAAAAGTCTAGTAAGGAAAAAAGTTCTTATTTAAAGAATCTTATTCAAAGAAAAAAGTGTCCAGTAACATTTAATTTTAAGCTAATAGCTTTCCATAGGAAATAAGGGGGT
>JBFMFP010000022.1:0-18612 GCA_040751885.1 Nanobdellota archaeon | reverse complement strand
CTATTCCTATGGCTTTTCAAGACCATAAACGATTAGAAGATAGAGATAAAGGCCCTAATACCGGAGGGATGGGTGCCTATGGTCCGGTTTCTTTTGCCGGAGAAGCGGTCGTGAGATCTGTAGCTGATAGTGTCATGACCCCGGTCGTCCAGGAAATGAATCAGAGAGGAATGGACTATAAAGGCTTTCTCTATGCAGGAATGATGATGACCCGGGAAGGAGCAAAAGTAATCGAGTTTAATGTCCGCTTTGGTGATCCGGAAGCTCAGCCGGCTATGATGATGTTAAAGAGTGATTTATACTCCATAATTTCAGAATCTATCAACGGAAATTTAACAGAAGAAAATGTCCTTTTAAAATCAGGAGCTGCCTGTTGTGTGGTTTTGGCATCAAAAGGATATCCTGAATATTATGAAATAGGCTTACCTATTTGTGGATTAGAAGGAGTCAACAAGATGGTGGAAGAAGCAAAAAAAATAGAAAGAGTAAAAGTATTCCACGCGGGAACGAAAAAAGCTGGGGAGAATATCATCACCGCAGGAGGGAGAATTCTTGGAGTTACTGCTTACTCTTCTGAAGCTCTTGCTGAAGCTCACAGATTAGCTTATTCTGCTGTAGAAAAAATAAGGATTCAGGGTAATTATCATTATAGAAAAGATATTGGGGAAAAAGGGTTAAAAAAGTGAATGAAGATGACCAATTACCTATAGTTAGTAACTTAAATAATTGAGCAGATTATGCTTTAACGGTTGCTTTTACCATATAAACTTTGCTCAGTTTATCAGATTACATATTATAACTGAAGAGCAGGCACGTGATTTAGTAACAAAATACATTGAACTGGAAGACCCCATTGTTCCAGTGCAGGAAATTCTTGATTCCGGTGCAGTGCCCAGATTAAAGGGATATGTTGTAAAACCAGGCAAGGTTTCGGACTCTATTTTTGGAGGAAAAGGAAGTTATAGAGATAAAAATGGCAAAAAAGTTGAATTTGAAAATCCCCCTTTGCTCGCAAGGAATGGCCTGCCCCTGCGATTAATGGTCAGAACGCCAAGAATTTCCACGCACGATATTAACGGGGGTGAAATTCCTTTCAAGGACCAAATTCTGGCCATGAACCACCATTATATCCACCATTATATGCTTCGCCTGGTAAAAAAAGTTCTTGGAACATCACAGTTTGCTGTTTCTTCAGCAAATGGCAAGATTGTCAACAAGTGGAATTTCAACGGGCGGGATTAAAAGCCTGAAGCCAAGAGCTTTCTCCAAGGAATTTGCCCGGGATTTCTCGAAAGGAAAAGAAGGTTATACTAAAACGCAAAGAATTGAAATTGCCGTGCGATATATCCTGAGAATACAACATCTTCTGGGAAGAAGATTTGAAGCGGACATGGGAAGCCGCAATGAAAGAGTGGTTAAAGGCCTGGAGAGAATAGTTAAGGAGTTAGTAAGATAAGATTAAATGGGTTGTCAAGTAACACCAGTTGTCAAGCAACCTTCTCCATCCTCCACAATCCTACATCAACATACTCAAGCGGTTTTCTGTGAAATTTAAAAGCAGCCTTGATGGGGAATTCGTATCTCCATATTTCTGTAATTTTAAAGAAGAAATCTTTGCAGATAGCTTCTAGAAATGATTTAGTGGACCATTTATGCATGCTGTAGACGATAGGAGCAACTCTAAAAGCTGTTTCCAGAAATTTTTTGTCAAGATGCTTTTCTTTGGTTCCAAATGGAGGATTTTGCACTACGATGTCAACTTCTTCATCAAATAAAGAAATGTCTTCAATGATAAACTCCGCTTCTTTGATTTCATACTCTTTTTTAATGGATTCATAATTATGCAGACAGATTTTCATTATTTTTTCATCTTTATCAATGAAGTAGACTTTTTTTGCACCCATGAGCAGCAGGCCAATTCCTAAAATTCCCGGTCCGGCAGCCGCATCTAAAAGTATTTTGCCGGCAATTTCTCCTTTCATGGCCATGTTCCAGAGCCAGTCGGCAGCAATATCGCTTGGGGTAGCATATTGCTCCAGTTCAAAAGAAGGCTCTACAAATACTTTTAATTTGCTTAAAACAATTTCCAGATCTTTTTTGGAGCGGATGGGCATGGTTCATAAAGTTGGCAAAGAGGCTTTATTAAGTTTGTGCTGATGCGTGTTTTATGTAAAAATGTCTTTTAAGAAATCAGGCAATAAGAAAAAAAGGCTCACTTTGCCGGGGAAGCCTGTTTGCTCTTTGAGGAGTTTGCTGGGCTAAAATCTCTAGCTCTCCTTGGGGATGGAAACGCAGATAGGCAAATGCATCATAACCTTGCTGTGCAATGTAAGTGACTGATTTACGGGCATGCTCACAAAACATTTCCCGCGGATTTATGTTCAGGAATCTTACAGGCGTTCTGAACTCCCGATCGTCAATGCTGTAGGGAATGCTGGTTAAGTACTCAGGAACTCTTTCCACAAGCACTATTCTACTACTGTTCTTTCCTTGGCAATAGAGGTAAAAGGGCAAGCATTGTACTTCAGGCATTTCCTTTGAGGTAGCCGGTGTGCCGCTGGCGATATACAAAGCAATGGTTTCTATCCTTCCTACTTCATTGCATCGGCCTATAAAACCAGAAAGAATATTCCTTCCGAAATCAGCTAAAATTACGTTAGGCTCCTGTGCTGCTTCAGGGGTAGCTAATACTTCCAATGGATTTGACATTTATCAACACATTGCAGTAGTAACGATGACTTATTTATAAACCTTTTTGGGAATTTTTGTTTTTTTGCTGTTTTACTTTCTGGCGGGATTTTCTAAATAATCTCCATGATTTTTGTAAGCCGCTTACGCAACTGCTTCTACATCAGCAAATATGGCTTGGTCATTTTCCCATAACACCTGTATGCTGGCCACAAATTGGGGATATTCTTTGCTGTAAACTTTTCTGATTTTCTTTTTCATTTCCTCCCAGGTGAAGATCTCTCCGTAGAGTTTTTCTTTTATTCCTTTGTTTACCGGTGTCTTTTCAAGCTCGGTCAGTTTATCAGTATATTGGTCTATTTGGCTGATGAGTTTTTTCTTGTCAAATGCTTCGTATGGTTTTCTAAGTTCTGCCTGTATGCCCGCCAGCAGCCCTTTCAGCTCTTTCAGGACGATTTCTGTGACCAGTATAATTTCCCCTATTTCTTCCAGGTCTTCCCTCAGCTGTTCCTCCTCAAATTGATAGTCTAAGACGGTGTATTCATCTTTGAGCTTTTGCTTGCTGTTTTTGAAATCGGCTGCAAATGCGGAAGGGTCAAAGGAGTTGATAAAGCTACGGTACTTTAAAAAGAGGTTAATGATTTTATCATAATGCTCAAGCACTTCTTTAATGCGGCTGTCTTTGATTCCTTTGCCTGCAACGAGAACCTTAATCCAGTCAAAAAACTTAGTTACCCTTCGGCAGGTGTCTGTTATGCATGCATCCATTCTCCTCAGCATTGTCTTGATGCTCTTTGGCTCCATCAGGTCCAGATATATTCCTGCATGGGTAAACTGGTACATAGCTTCAGAAATTAACTGCCTGCTTTCTTTTTCATACAGCTCTATGGGGATCATTGACCGGAAGGAATATTTACAAGGTTATAAGTATTACCATTTCACGCTTCAGAAAGGCAGAGTGTTACCGTTTTACTGCTGGAAGGTCGCCCCCAACTTTTCCGCCCCATTTCCTCATGAACAATGCTCTGAAATTACGTGCATCCCGGCTGAGAGCTTGTAGTTTTGTAAAGGGCCATTTTTTTCGATTCCGACTAAGAATTTCTGTATCATATTTTATGATGAGTCTGTCAATGTCCTTTTGAAGCGCAAATACTTTACTGAGTAAATTTGGCGACTTAAAGTTTTCCGCAGCAGCATCTGCAAACAGTGCCACGTGCTTGTTTTTTATACTTGTAAGCTCGTCTTCTAACCTCTGGTCCCAGGTACTTAATATTTTAAGCCGCCAGAACTGGGCAAATGCATCTAATCTTTTCTTGAATACTTGTAATCGTGCTTTGTCTTTGGCACTCAAAGACGGACTTTCGACCGTTTCTTCAATTTCTCTTTTAAGTTTTTGAATGTCAGCATCAAGCAAGAGCGCTTGGCCTTCTAGTTCTGGTTTTTTGCTTAGATCGTAATTAATGTTAATTGCCGCGGCTTCTGCCAAAAGCCTTCCGTGCCTGCCTCGGATAATTTCATACTCATTTGTTACTTCATTTATTGCTTCTCTAGACCTACCCATGTAGCATGTACCTCCGTTGCTATCTGTTTTCTTGCTTCCTTTTCTTAAATATTTAAATTTTTCCATAGAAAGGTTTTTAAACATTTTACTATTTTTGTGTAGTGATGTCAGCATGTCCATAGATTTAGAAAGGTCGCTTCCGGGGATTATTCGGGAAATCTTATATGCACAAAGCGAAATACTAGGGA
The DNA here is from genome assembly GCA_040751885.1 of Nanobdellota archaeon. GTDB lineage: Archaea > Nanobdellota > Nanobdellia > Woesearchaeales > GW2011-AR9 > JBFMFP01. The sequence goes on along the minus strand of JBFMFP010000022.1, from coordinate 14,175 downwards.
TTGCTACAGAGCCGTTTCCAATAACCAACGAGACTCTTTGCCGGTGTTATACATCACTACAAAAAGCTGCACAAAATTACCCCTACATTGCCGCCGAACAAAAACCGCAATTTAGGGAAGACAACTGTTATTGTTTAAGATTTACCGAATTTCAAGCCGGCTGGCATGTGTTGAGAGTTACAAGCCATAATGATGCAGATATTTCAAGAATGCCTGATGATGTGCGAAATAACTTATTTCTTTGCGAACTCTATACCCATCCAGCTTTGTTTCCTTTCTTTCACCCCAGAGAAACAGCAATCACTGTGCTTGAGGGCATAGGATTTATTGATGCTGGAAATTACAGAGGGGTTGTTTGAAGAAAGGATTATATCTGAGATATAACAGAAGACTTTAAATAATCTTGGTGTTAATCTTACGTATTAATTAAGCGCTTATTAAGTATAAACATATTTTAAGAAGTGAGATAAATTAGATAAACGTATTTTAAGAGGTGAGATAAAGTGGAAATAACCCCCATTATAAGTTCGGATTTCCTGATTTTTGATTCGGAAATGTTTCTCTCGGAGATGATCGGGCAGCTGCGCACGTATGAAAAAAGAGCAGGTTTGGTATTTAAGAACAACAAATATCTCGGCCTGGTAGAGAAAAAGAGGCTGCTGCGCTCACGTTTGGATGCTGCAAATACCAAAGTAGGCAGTTACATCCACAGAACTCCTATCATTGATGAAAATGCGACCGTTGTTGAAACTTCTTATTTAATGTATCAAAGTGATGTTGACTATCTGCCCGTGCAGCACGGCAAGGAAATAATAGGCGTATTAAGCGGTCTTGATTTGGTTAAGTTAGCCATGCAGTTGCCTGAAGCTAAAGGGTTTAAAGTCAATGATGTGCAAATAGTTAAGCTGCCGATGATCAATAAAAGTGACCAGCTGGCTACAGTGTTGGATTTGATGTACAATAAGAGAGTTGATCAAGTGCCAGTATTTGAGCAGGGGCGCCTTTACGGAGTAATCAGTTACCGGGATATCTTGCGCAGATACTTAAACTGGTCGCCGAAGCGTGAGCATTCCCTTAAATTCAATAAAATGGTTGCCAAGACCAAGGGTGCAGAAGGGGAAATACCTCATTTAGCCAGCCTTCCTGTTGAAAATTTTTGCACAACTGCAAGCATAACCATCGCTCCGGGCGATCTTTTAAGCAAGGCTACAGAATTAATGGCGGGAAGTAACGTCTCTTCATTGGTTGTTATGAGTAGAGAAAAGAATAAAGAAAACGTACAGGGGTTGCTGAGCGTAAAGGGCATTTTAAGAAAAATAGGCAGCCTGCAGGTTCCCCAGAACTTTAACATCAAGTTCAAAGGTTTAAATTCAGCCAAACTTAAAGCCTATCAGAAATACAATATTTACAAGATAGCTTCCAATGAGGCGTTTAAGCTGCAGAGACAGATACATAACGATGAGTTTGCTCTGACTATCCACATCAAAGAGTATGATAAAGCCGGCAGCAGGCAGAAATATTCAGTAAATCTGCATGTTGAATTTCCCAGCCAGGTTATTACCAGCACTCAGGAGGACTGGGACATAGAAACAGCGCTGAGAAAGACTTTCAACAATGCCAAAAACAAAATCAAGAAGAAATTCAGGGGCGGAAGCTCGTGGAGAAGGAGTTATCAGTAAATAATTTGGAATTTGCACTGTTGAAGAAAACGGGTTTGTCGCCTAAATTGAAAAATAACTAAAAATTGAAAAATAACTAAAAACTAAAACGATGCGGGAATTCCAACGACAAAATTTACTTCATTCTTCTAGAAACTTTTTTTTCCTTCTTCATCCTTTCATAGATGCTTATCCCAAGAGGGATTCCAATAGTCATGCTGACAACTAACGCAACTATGGCTCCAATTATCCATAATATAACCTTATAAAACTCTAAAAAGAACACCACATTAACTCCAATTGAATAAAGAGCAGTAAAAATAAAAGTCATATGTATTATTATATCCATAACTAAAAGCATTCTTTCCTTAAATTCAAACTGGTAATCCTTAGCCCTCTCTCTTATCAATCTAGAGACATAAAATCCTAAGGCAATAATAACCACAGCTAAAATGTATTTAGGCGATGCTAAGATTATGTTCTCTATAAAATTTTTTGTGAACTCCCGGTTAAGTATTAGTAAAGCCCATCTAAGAAATATGAGAAAGATTATTATTCCTATAAACCAGCATATAATTTTTAGGGACATAGCAAGAATTCCTTTTGATTCGGGGTATAAGTTAAAGAATTTTACTATTTTGTTAGAAAATCTTGTAAAGAAAATCATCACAATCGTGGATACTAAAATTCCTGAAATTATCAATAATGCAGGATAAAGTACATTCTCATTCATCTTTTACCTCTTCATAGTCTTTTCACTCTTCATAGTCTTTTCATAGTACTGTATTGTTCTTCTCGCAATTGAATCCCAATCAAACTCTCTTGCCCGCTTGTTTGCCTTTTTTCCAACTCTTATGCATTCATCTCTATTATTCAGCAATTCTTTTACTTTATAAATGAATCTATCTTTAGTATTTACTGCAAAGCCAGAACCCCCTATTACTTCAGGTATCCCTCCAACATTAAAAGCGACTACAGGTCTGCCTGTTGCCATCGCTTCAAGAATGCACAAACCAAAAGATTCATATTTAGAGGGTTGAATATAAACTTGGCAATCGGTATACAATTTTCTTAGTATATCTTGATCCAGAGGTTTATCTATTATTTTTAATCTGTTGCCATATTTTTTTTCTTGTTTAGCTAATATCTTTCTTATTTCTTCTAGCTCTCCACCAATGGAAGTATACGGACAAACCATGGTAAATGTAGAATTCTTTATTGTCATTACTTCCCCAATTAAACGAGGCATTAGATCTATCCCTTTATCTTTGCTGAATCTTCCTATAAACAAAACATTCTCATGAGCTATTGGACGGATGTCAAATAGTTCAAAATCCACCCCATTAGGAATAATTTTCTTTGATTTTAGATTATAATGTTTTACGCCCTCTTTTAATAACTCATTTGAAACAAAAATTGCCCCGTCGCAATAGTTTGTAGTATTTTCAATCCATGATACAAGATCTTCAAATTGCTTTTCTTCTTTGCTAAGTTCTTTGACCCTTAATTTTTCAATGGCGTGAAATGTATGCACCCAAGTTATACCATAAACCTTTTTTATAATAAATGCCGACTTTGTAAGTGCACCATGAGTATGGATAACATCAAATTTTCTTTTTAGGTTTTCTCTGATAATCTCTTTTATAACCTCTGACTCAAAAATATCATATTCAAGCCTTTTTTTAGAGAAGCTATCTCCTATTGGAGTTAAAACTCTGCCTGTAACATGAACATACGCATCATTTTCTTTATAATAAGCATCGGCATCTCCGTGGCAGAATACATGAACTTCGCAATTATGTTTAACAAGATATTTTGCAAGATTTTGTATATGTATTCCAACACCAGAAATAGTTGGTTTTTGGTAATAATAGCTGATCAAAGCAACTTTTAGTTTTTGCTTGCTTACTATATCTACTAATTTAATACATCCTTTCGAAATCTTTTTGCTAATATCCGTTAAATTTGAGAATATTGATTTTATTCTCATTTTACCCTCTTTATTAAAAATATCTCATTTTACCTTCTTTATTAAAAATAAAAACACCGCATTTATTAATCTTAGCTGTTTAATCTTTTCTTTGAGCTTATAAATTTCTTTTTCATTTACTTTTTCTGAATAAACTATCCTTAAATGCTTAGCATCTTCTAAATCTTTTGGGCTTTTTAGCAATTCTTCTTTAAATGCTATGTTTATGTTAATATTGCTAAACCAGACATTTAATCCTTTCACAAATTTTTCTGACAACTTGAAAATAGAGAATCGCTTTCGGAGATACTGTTTTAATCTTTTTTACACAGCTTTTCTTTCTTTTTCTTTTCTCTGAATTTCTTGGCGTTCTCTTTGTTTACAAACCTGTAGAATTTTCCGTCAATTTCAGCTTCATAAACATCGTCTTTTAATGGCTCCCCGGTTAAAGCATCTTTACTCAGCTGGGCTGCATCAGCTGCTCCTTCCATAAACCCTTCTTCCCAGGGCTCAATTTCCGCATCTTCTTCCTCAAGCATTTCCCGCCCTTCTTTTTTGTAAATATCTTCATCTTCTTCTCCTTTTCTCATCCCCCATTCTTTCTCCTCACTGGTTTCCTCAGGAAGGATGCCCTGCTCTTCTGCAGGATATAACCTTGTTTTTTCATTGCTATAAAGTGCTCTTTTTCTTCCAGGTTTTTTTTCAGGTTTTCTTATATTCTCCTGTTTTCTTACGGGCACATTTCTGATGCCGCCGAAAGGTTTTGTTTGCTTTGCCATGAACTCAGAAAAGCAGTACTTGTTTAAAAGGATTACGGTAGTGGAAGAAATGAAGGGTTTCAGAAGAATAATTTTAGAAAGTTAAATGCTGACAAACGTTCTTACCAGAAACATTACTGTTCCGGCGATTAGCGGGACAATCAGATTGTCGTCAAGCGTGTATTCATTGAGGTCAATTTTTATTACTTCTGCAAACATGGCCGCAAAACTGCCTAAGAATGCTTCCGTGAAGGGCACAAAGATTGATGCGGCAAGAAATCCGCTCACGGCTCCGGCAAGCGTGCCCTCAAACAATTTCCTGCTTTTGCCGTTAAAGATGTTCTTAAGCTTGCCTAACTGCGCCCCGAACAGATGGCTTACGGAATCGCCAAAAGTGAGGACCATTATTGCACCTAAAGCAATGTCCTTTTCAAAGAGCTGTACTGAGAGCAGAACTCCTATAAAGAAGAAAATCATCCCCTTTCCGGGGAAAGTTTTCTTCATCTCTTCCCGCTCGCAGTGTTTTAGGAAGAAGCTGAAAAAGGGCAGCCTGATTCTTTTGCTGAGGATGCTGGCTAAAACACCGGCGATAACCATCAAAAACAAAGCCCGGGAGCTGAGAAGGTTTAGGTAAATGAGCACGAGCACAATCAGCCCAATAATAGTGTGCAGTATCTGCCGGTAAAATTCCTGTTTGCTAAGCATTTGTTTTCTTTTAATTTTTGGCTGTAGTTTTATAAGGGTTGTGAATTAAATTCAATTTCTTACTACTTTATAGGAAAGATTTTTAAAAATGAATATTCTCTAAGCAAAATATGGGTAATGAGGACTTAGAAAAGTTAGTTGGCGGCGAAACGGCTCAAAGAGTTGAAAGGCTTTGTCAACTTTATTCTTCGTTAGATTCGGAATTAGGGAAGTTTGTTAGTGAAGCGCAGAGATGTTTTTTTGTAGAAAGGCGACATCACAGGAAATTTTATGATGTAGAGTATCATCATCTTTCTAAATTGTTGAAAGATACGGAAGCTAATTATTACGCTTTAGTCCGTTGTGAAGAAGGTTTAAGAAGAGATATAATAAGAGCAATAAGTAAAATTTCTTGTGATTCTAATTCGTTATATACTTTTAATCTTTTTTTGAATTTGGTTCTATCACTATGTAATTTTGAAAGTCAGCAGGATAGAGTAAAGAGCCTTCAAGATTTGTATGAAGATGTGGAGATGGGTCAATCAATTTTAAATTATTCTATATTTTTAAATCTAACAGAAGGAACTGGTTACAATCGTTACTATGATGGTTTTTTGGTGAACCGTTCAGAATATCTTAAAGAAGAACTGAGTAAGAGAATTTCTGAGGCACATAATTATACTATTTCTGAAGCACATGAATTCTTATTACGAAGACCTTTCGAAATTTTCGCGATAGGGGATTTAAGGGATGAGTCGTATCTAAGAACGTTTCTGGAGCTTGTTGGAAAAAATGAATGCCAATCTTTGGAAGAAGTTGACGAATGTACTTTGTTAGGTTTAACGTTAGAAAATACAGGTTATAGTGTTCTCAGAAGGATAGCTACAGGCCCTTCAGGTGTTTTTAAAAGAGTCTATTTAGTGGAACACAGACAATTGGGGACGCAACACGCTCTTAAGGAAGTAAATCATTCTCCGGAGGTATTGAAAATATTAAGAGGCAAGGGTATAACTGTTGAAGAGATGGTAAAAAAAGATTTAGCTCCTTTCATATCTGAAATTAGACACCCTAATATTTGTGCTACTTTTCCCCTTGCTGTCGGAGATGAAGTTTTTATTTTGGAAGATTTGTATGATCATACCTTAGAAGAGGAAATTAGAAGACTTCATAAAGGGGAAATAATTCTTAATTTAACAGATTTGTATGATTTGCATGAACATACGTTAGAAGATAGGATTGTACAACATCATGAAGATAGAATTATAAGAGGTCATAAACCTTTTGTTGCGGTGATGCCCGATAGATTGTCCGCGCTTATTCAGGCTAGTGAAAAGGGAGAAGGATTTTGTCGTAGAGTTTCTGCTAACAACATTCCATCTTGCCAATCTTCGTCTGCAATAACTAAAGATTGTTTTATTAGGGAGGCTCATACTGAAAGAGTTTTAAGTTTAATTTATCAACTGCTCTCAGCTGTAGAATGCTGTCATGAGCATGATCATGTTCATGCTGATATTAAAACCGATAATATCGGAATTAAAAAAGATGGAACTCTCGTTTTAAGCGATTTTGGAGTATCTACTTTAGCAAGAGAGATTAGCGGAGCATCTTTGGAAGGACGAATTGGAGGTATTTATACAACTGATCCTAGACTTTTTTCAAAGGGCGGGCCAGATAAACAATCCGATCTTTGGTCTGTTGGTGCTGTTATTTATAGAGTGTGTACTGGTCGCTATCCTTTTTCAAAAGAGCCTGTTGTTCTTAGAATACCCTCTTATTCTGCGGAAGTAAAGAGTGAAATGGAAAAAGAAAGACGAGCTTATGGGGATTTTGTTAAAAGGTTGAGCGAGACGGGAGAAGTAAATAGTAGATTAGAAGAAAATCTTAAAAAGTATTGGCCAGCAGCGTTTGAAGTTGTTAGATGGCGTCACGCTTATCGCAGAGAAAGAATGGAAGTTGTGGGGAGGTTTATACAAAAAGAAAGGGTACTTGATTTAGGAATTATGGAGCTTATAAAAGATATGCTTCATTCTTTTTTTAGAATGAAGTCAAAAAGTTCAGACTTTAGTTATCATAAAGGTAAGATTAAAGAAGCTCTTGACATGGTAGTTGATGAGCGTAGTTTTCCATCAAATATCTAAGTCTCATTCAATTTTCCTAACTGTGTTCCTAAAATATAAATCATTTTTTCAAGAATTAACCTAAAATAAATAATTTGAATATCATTTCTTCCAAGAGTGTTTAATTCCTGTTTCAGTTTAATATGATTGCGAGATGCTTCTACAGCTTTTTGTTTGTTAGTGTTATCAAAAACAAATGTATAAACTTCGTTAAAGAAAATGTTAAGCTTTTGGTAATTTTTTAATAAACTGTCGTTTAATTTTATTTCTTTTTTCAGGATGAGATCAAAAAAATATTTATAATCATCGCCTATTAATTCCAAAAGGTAAACTACAAGATAAAAATTAAACGCTTCTTTTATATCGTTGTCATTTTTCTTGTTTAAATATCTTAAGCAGACGTGGGAAAGTTTGTTGACCTCAAATTCTCTAAAAGTGATATTTTTTAGTGTTTCAAAATCACTATTTTGTAAAAAAATATAGCTGTCTTCTAAAATTCCTTTTAAAATCAAAAATAGCCTCCTCAGCATAGTTTTAAAATCAAAATTTAAAATTCCAGAAATATCTTTGATGGTACAAGTTTTATTCCCCTGTTGAATTATTTCAAAACCAATACATTCATTCAAAACAGGTCTAATATTTTGGGCTAGCTCTGATTTTGAATATGAAAGTTCAACTTCATCATAACCCTCTTCGTAAATTTTAAGAAGAGTCCTGTTTATTAAAGGAGAAAGGTTATCCAAATCAAGCTTTATTTTATTTAAGGAAATTTCTTTTTGGCAATTTATTATTAGGGAATTCACTTTTTCTTCAACTTCCAACTCATCCCCAACTTTAACATTAAATTTTTCAGCCCATTTTCTGGGCAAAGTAATCGTTAAAGTATTATTCCCTTGTTTAATGACTCGGCGTTTCATTTTTTATGTCTTCGACATACTTCTTATATTCTTCAACTAATTTTTTATTTTTGATAATGGTAAGATGAGTCAAATGTTTTTCTTTTAAAATATGTCTGTAGTACCAGTCCAAATCTGTTTTTTCTAAGGGAATACTTTGTTCAGCCATTCTATGTTTAAATAAAGGATAAGGATAGAGAACATCAATAATTAAATCTTTATAAATAATGGTCTCGAATATTGATTTAAAATTACTCATATAGTTAACTTCTACACCAATTTTTTTCCACATATCCCCAAACACTTTTTCTATCGGGACCGCTTCAGAAACAGGAGTTAATAAAACAATTTTAGCAGTTGAACTAATTTTTTTTAATTGTAGGTATTCTCTCTCAGAAAAGGTTAAAGGGCACCAGATAACATTCCAAAGAAGATAAATTATATCTTCTTTTTCACAAGTATCTTCAATTAAGTCAATTAAAAACTTACCCATCTCAATCTCTTTTTCAAATTCTAAAGAAACAAACCCCCTCCTGTTTAAATCTTCTAAAATAGCTGCTCCTCTTTTAGTATAGATTGATTCTAGTTTAATCCCAAAATCTTTAATCTGTTTAATATAATCAGGATTTATTGAATATTCTTTTGCTTGTTTGATAAGAGTTCCTTCACTTAATAATTCAACGATAGTTTTGTGAACTGCTTGGTAAGTAAGGCTTTTTCCTTGTTTTCTTATTTCATTATAGATTTTTTTAATAGGTAAAGGCCATTCAGTGGAAAGAATGTTGATTACTAAATCTTTAGTATCTCTGCCTTTTCCATCAATTTGCGGGATTTGTATTTTAAAGGACATTTTAAACAAGTTCTTCTATTTTTTTTCTCAACTGATCTGCTAAGTCTTGGTTTTTAATTATCAAAACCGGAACATCAAATTTCTTTTCTAAAATATAATTATAAAAAATACCAAAATCAATTTCTTTGACAGATTTTTGGAAAAGGTCTTTTCTTTTCATGGTTTCTTTTCTATCGGGGATGAATACTTGAATAACCATATCTTTATATAAAATTAAATCAAAAAGAGCAATAGAATTAACACCCAGCTTTACCTTTGCTCCATAACTTTCCCAAATCTTAGCAAAATGTCTGTTTAATTCAGTATCTTCATTTGAAAAGAGATAAAAATTATTTTTTGAGCATATATCTTTTAAGAGTTCGTATTCAAATTTAGAAAAAGTAAGGGGACACCAAATAAAGGAAAAAACAAGATAAATGGTTTCATTTTGACTTTCACTTAACAAACCAAATAGAAATCTACCCATATCAATCTGTTTTTCAAAATTTAATAAAACAGTTTTATTGCTGTTTAAATCTTCCAAAATCTGGTTTTTTTTCTCTTTATAAGCAAATTCCAATCTTAAACTAAAATCTTTGATTTGCTTAATGTATTCTTCATCGAGAGCATATTCCTTGTTTAGTTTGGTAATGATTTTATCTTTTAACAATTCCTGGACTGATTTGTGAACCGCCTGGTAAGTTATGCTATGGCCTTGTTTTTTTATTTGATGATAGATTTTATTTAAACTTAAAGGGAATTGAGAAGAAAGGATAGTTACAATTAAGTCCTTGGTAGGCATATTTACATTTATTTGTGGAATTTGGATTTTAAAAACCATTTTCAACTAACTAGTTGATTTTTATTCAACCAAACTTATTTCTAATCTCCCCTCTTTTCAGGTATAGAATTATTATTTATTTAAATTTTTCCTTAAAAAATATATTTCCTTACCAAAATATATTCAATAGTCAAAAAGAATATATAAAATATAATTATAAAAGGTCTGGGGTGGGAATATGCTAGAAAAAATAATAAGAAGAGTAATGTATCTTGGTATGGTAAGTTTAACTTCTTTAGTTTCAGGGGGTTGCGGAGAACCTTACGGCTGTTTTGATGATGAGAACTGCGTTGATAAAGGAAGTTATTATGAATGTACTCTTAGTGGTCGTTTTTACGGACATCCTGCAGGTGTTAATGTTTCTGCAGGACAGCTTGTTGAAGGGCAGGCCAGCGGATTAGTTAACTGGTGGGAAGATAAATCTGGTTATGAAAATGGCCCTGATAACGTGCCTGGTCGTACTCGTGGTTTGTATTTAGGTATTGGTAACGATCCTAGTTATAATCATGAGGAGATATATAGTAAGGAGTATGCCGGAAGTAGTTTTTCTATTGAAGCACCGGTTTCAGGACAAATATATTTTCTGATCCCTGATGGACCCGGTGATGGTTTTTCTTGTACTGGAGAAGGAATTTATTGGAGTGATAATGGTGGGGAATTTGTGGTGGAGTTTAAAAAATGAGAAATAAAACTTTTTTAAAAAAGGCTCTTCCTGTTTTTTTGTTGTCTTCTACTGTTTATTCTTGTGGGTCTGGAGAAGAAGTTGACGATTCTAATAAAAATATGGATTCTGGTAAAACTCCAGATTCTGGAATTACTGCGGCTTCTTGCATAGATAATGATGGGGATGGTTATGGTGTTGGAGCTGATTTAAGCGGCTGTTCTGCTTCTACTTCTTTACAAGATTGTGACGATAATGATTTAAATATTAACCCTTCTGCTGAAGAGATTTGTGATGGTAAAGACAATAGTTGCCATGGCCAAATTGATGGTTTGGAGCAGATAGTTTCCTGCGGTTACAATGATAATGGTCTGCAAAGACAGATTTGTTTCAATGGCGAGTGGGAAAATGAAGAGAAATGCGATGATATTGACGAATGTAAGTTAAATAATACTAAAATATATTATGATGGCAAAGAAGGCACAGCCGGTGTCGGCGTTTGTAAAGCTGGCATTATGACTTGTTTAGGCGACCCGGCAAAATGGCAAATTGCTAAAGATAAAGAGCAGGTAACTCCTTCTCCAGAAACCTGTGATGAATTAGACAATGATTGTGACAATAAAATTGACAATGGATTGGAGTTTAAAACTTATTATTTGGATAATGATAAGGATACTTACGGGAATCCGAATGTAAAAACTTCCAGCTGCAAACCGGTTAATGGTTTTGTTCTTAACGGTTGGGATTGTAATGACAACAATGCCCAACTTAATCCAGCCACAGTTTGGTACAAAGACGCAGATAATGATGGCTATTCCGACGGGATAACCAAAATACAATGCTCCCAGCCCCCTAATTTTAAATTGCCTTCTAATTTAAAGGGATTAAATGACGATTGCAATGACAATGATTATTGGATCAAGCCTGGGGCAACGCAGAATATTCCTTGTGGTTTAAATAATAAAGGAAAACAGCAACAGGTTTGTACTAATGGTCAATGGATAAATGAAGGAAAGTGCATAGATCCTGATGTTTGTGTTAATGATAAAGTTGAAATATATGCATATGATTGCGGGATAAATAATAGTGGCACACAAACAAAAACCTGTGTAAATGGGCAATGGAAAGTTGATTCCTGCAATTATCATTGTGAAAATATTTCTAATTTTGTCGGAGTAGATGATAGTCCGTCTATTTCCGGTAACCGGGTGGTCTTTAGATCGGAAAGAGACTGGAATCAGAATGGAAAGAACTCAGAGATTTATCTTTATGATTTAATAACTGGCAGTTTAACTAATTTCTCTCATAGCTCTTACCAAGATGCTAGTCCAAAAATCTTTAATAATAAAGTTGCTTATAGATATACAAATAACAAAGTAGATCCAGTAGTAGTAGTAGTTGATTTAAAGAATCAAGCTTTTACTAATTTGGATCTTTACAGTACACCTTCTTTGTATGAAGATAAAGTAACTTATTCGAAATATAATGGTCAAAATCAAAGTAATGATATCTTTGTTTATCATTTATTATTGGAAACTGAAACAAATATTACCAATCATCCTGCTACTGAATATTCCTCATCGGTTTATGGTAATTATGTAGTTTTTGATTCTGATAAAGACTTTAATTTTGAAATTTACCTTTATGACTTATCTATAAAAACTTCAGAAAATATTTCCAATATGCCTAAGTCTGCGGAAAGATATCCAGTTGTTGCTGGCAATTGGGTGATTTTTGAAACCGATAATGGAAAAGGAGGAAACAACTTTAACGATGATTTATATGTTTACAATATTAAAGATGATCTTTTAACAAAAGTTACCGGTATTCCTTCAAAAGGCTGGAATTATACAATATCAGAAGAAGGAATAGCAGCTTTTGTCACAGTAGGAGGTCAGCTTTATTTATATGATGCTAAGAACAACAAACCTTATAGTTTTGTACAGGGCTATGCGCCTTCAATTTCCGGGAACAGAGTAGCTATCGAGTCAACCAAAGATGGAAATTCCGAAATCTATGTATGCGACTTCGGACCAAAATGTATCAGCGGTTTGGAAACTAAAGTTTGCGGCTTGAATAATGAAGGAAGCGCCAAGCGGGAATGTCTTAATGGTTATTGGACTAATTGGGGGTGCGATGATCCTGATGTTTGTGTTAATGGCAGTCTTGAAGAAAGAACTTGTGGAACAGATGTTGGGGAGTGTGCTTTTGGCAAACAAACTGCTTCGTGTACTAATGGAGTCTGGGATAAGTGGGGAGAATGTTCGGGTTATGTTGGTCCGGTAAGTGAAACCTGTAATGGGAAAGATGAGGATTGCGATGGTAAAATTGATAACGGAGTTCCTGAAAAAACAATTTCTTGCGGCTTTAATAACCAAGGGAAACAGCAGCAATACTGCAGCAATGGTAATTGGTATAATAATGGAAGCTGTCAAGAGCCTTATGGTTGCTTGGGACCAGATATCTTCCAATTAGGAATTTACAACACATATTCTGGATCAATTTCTGGAAGATATTACCAGCACCCTACGGGAGTTTATGCAAATGCCGGGCAGAGCATTAGCGGGACAGCCAGCGGAACAGTGAACTGGTGGGGGAATAACCAGAATTATATCCAAGGTCCGGATAAAACTGCTTATACATGGGGATTACATATGAGAATTGGAAACAGTTTGTATTACGTTGGCAGTAACTTTAATTTTAATGCGCCTGTTTCTGGCTGGGTTTCATTTATCATTCCTGATGGGAACGATATTTCATATTGTCCTGGAAATCTCTACCAAGACAACGGCGGTGGATTTACAGTTCAGTTTCAAATCACTAGCTAATAAAATAATAAAAAAAATTTCAAAGCGTCATTTACAAAATGCTTGAAGAAAAAATAAGTTCTTTAAAGAGAATAAGCACACTCGGTTTAGCTTCTTTAGTTTTATCGGGTTGCGAAGGATCTTACGGCTGTCTTGATGATGGGGATTGTGTTGTTAAAGGAAGCGAGTATGAATGTACTCTCAACGGTCGTTTTTATGCACATCCTACGGAGGTTAATGTTTCTGAAGGGCAAGTTATCGTAGGACAGGCCAGTGGACTTGTTAATTGGTGGGAAGACAGATCCCATTATGACAACGGTCCTGATAATGTACCTAATTTTACCCGCGGGTTATATTTAGGAATTAGTACCATTACCTATTTTGGTTATGATCCTGGGATGCATATAGAGTATGCTGGAAGTAGTTTTTCTCTTGAAGCATGGGGTTCAGGACAAATATACTTTATGATTCCTGACGGACCTGGCAATGGCATCTGTACGGGAGGAGGAACTTATTGGAGTGATAATGACGGGGAATTTTTAGTGAGGTTTCATCTGCAATAAATTTCAGGTTAAAGTTTTAGATAAATTTTGGATTGTTAAGTATTATAAAAAAATCTTCCATTTTAATCTAACAAAATTTAGACAAAATAACAAAAAATTTATCAAAATGGTTTTAACGTCTGGAGAAGTATTTGAACGTATTGAATTCTGAACTTTTGCGTTTTAAGCTTACCAATATTCTGCTTTTGTGAGGAAAGCGCAAAAGTCTAGGAATTATGGACAAAGTTATCTACAGTCGTTCCTCTAGAGAAAATAGTGGGCGATCATTATTTACCTGAATTTTCCCTAATTTTTATACACAACACCTAGCTCTTTCAATATTTTCTTCTGTTTTGGCTCAAGAGGCACATGAATGCTCCATTCAAAATTTGAACTGGAATCTTTTAAGTTTA
>JBFMFP010000021.1:0-20210 GCA_040751885.1 Nanobdellota archaeon | reverse complement strand
CTCTAAAAGCAAACAAACTACTTAATAAAAATAAAACACCCGTAGACAAAGTTGCAACTAATTTAGGTTCTGTTCTAAAATAATCACTCCCATAAAGCCAATAAAAGAAAGGTATTAAAAAAATTATTGATAAAACAAAAGCGTATATTTTTATGTTTTTTAACCTGCCTAAAAATTGCGTCGTAGAGAAGAAAAATAGAACTGTAAGAATTAAGTAAAAAACAAATAGATCTAACAAAAAATTTTCTTTCAAAAAAAATAAAATAGGGTTCATTTTCTAAACCTTAAAGAAATATTCCGGCAATAACTCATTTCCGCCCAAATAACGCTTCTTCGTTTCTTCATCTACTTTAAAGCCCTGCGGATAATTAATTTCCCATATCCTTATTGGGCCAATGACATTGCCCCTGAACATAGCCAAATCTGAGATATACTTATCTGCAAAGACGGATTTAAATGCAGATGTGTCATAATCGGGATTTTTCTGGTTTAAAACATACAAATTAACCCATAACGCCCGCATCCCTTCTTCGGAGATAAATATCCCTGAACCCAACGGATTCTGGGGATTGCCTTTGTCATCTAAAGCAGGCATGATCCTGAAACAGCCTTTATAACCCTCCTCGGGGAATTTAATCACTTTCCCATTAACGTAAAGGCATTCTAAAGGAACATCAACCCTCTGCTTCTGGTAAAAAAGAGCTATCTTGGGCTGCCCAAACTGCACATTCATAATAGTGTCATTACCTACCTTTTCTTCAATTTTTGTCACCGGAAGCAATATAGCCCCTATTCCTGCACCCATGCGCGGGTAAACCCTGCCCTCCCAGACGAAATTGTCATCAAGCATATAACCTCCCTGGTAAACAAAGATAGTTGCATTCCTGGTTTCCTGTGATGCCTGTGGATTTAAATCAAAGGAAGTTATCCAGCTATAGCGGTCATAATTCTCATCCGAGCCAATGGATGAGTAAGCGGTATATTTCCCTATCTCTTCCGCTACGATTAAGAAATGAGTAGCCTTATGCACCTGCAAAAATTCTAGAGCTTCCCTCTGCGTCTGCCCGGTAAGGACATGCCTGCCCATGAGATAGTTCCAATATTTAACCTTGTTGGCTCCATCCAAAACGCTGGCTCTTTCCCATCCGTTCTGCACCCAATAACCATAATCCCACCAATGGCCAAAGACAGCATCCTGGGGAATGTTTTCCCTAACCCAAGCTCCGGCAATCTGCCACTGTTGATTATATGGCGGGCCGGAATAAGTTCCCTGCTTGATACTGTCTTGAGCGTAAGAAGTAATCACCCCTGCAAATGGGCTGGCCATGGGACTTAATAAGACAAAGAGAAGAGCCAAGATTAAAGGATACATTACTATTTTCCTTTTAACCGCTAAAATAGTTTCTGCAAAGTACACTAGCGCATATCCTGCAAACAAAGCAACGACCGGGGCAAAGACAAAAATTAAACGGATAGCTCCTCTGGCCGCAATAAGCATAAATAACAGCCAAAGCAGGGCAAAGAGGCAATTACTGTCCCACCTGGAAAGCTTGCCATATGCTTCTCTGTTGTGATAAAATGTTTGAAAGATGTAATATGCCCAGAGGCAGGCTAAGACTATAAAGCCGCCAAAATAAATGACATTAGAAAGCGTGCTTGTGCCGTTCAGAGAGCTTTCTGAAGAATACCTGCTCAAAGCCACAGTGAATACGATAAGCAGGCTCATCCCGGCAATCATAAGCTTATTTTTAGATTCTTCCCCCAGACGATAGCCGACTACAGCTACGCCTGCTAAAAACAAAGCGAACACTAACGGAATTGAAAACATATACGGCCCAAAAGCGCTCACCCAGCTGTTAAAATAAGGCTGGTGCTGCTCTGCCACAGTTAACTCCCAGCGGTCCTTCCCCATAGGGTGAATGAGCAATTGCCTTGCTTCTTTTAACTGGCCGATTAGCTGCAGCGGACCAAGAACTACGCTCAGGAGCAATATTCCCAGTAATAAGCTGATGAGTACGCAAACAAAGGTACTGGGAAGGTTTATCTTCTCCAATCGGGGCTTTAATTTCAGCCAATCCTTCTTATATAAGACTAAATCCAGGGCTACAATCAGCAATACAAACAAAGAGAACCCAGTTGTCAATGACATAATTAATGATTTTAATGTAAATAAAGGCACCCAGCCGGTCATGACAATTATGGCCATAGCTAAACACAAAGCATACTGGTAAATATGTTTCTCTTCCACTTTATGAAGGAAAAATTCAATAAACATAAACAGGCCAAAAACCAGCATCAGGAATTTCCAGGCCCCCCAGCTTAACCCGGTGGCTCCGGTAGCAATTCCAGCCAAAGCCCCAAAGATCAAAGATTTAGTCATAGCCTTGCTCTGCCAGGCAACTACAAAGAAGTACATAGCCATAAACATAAACATTATTCCTAAAGCATCGTGGTCAGAGCTTCCTCCCATCGTCCTCTGCAAAAAGGCGGGCATTATGGCCAGAAGAAGGGTTGAAACTAAAGCCACTTTGAAATTAAACAACCTTCTTGCTAAGAGAAAGAAGAAAACTGCTCCGATGGCGAAAGCTAATACTGGGTAAACTACATCAGCATAATCCAGTGTTACTGAAGGGTTGAAAAGATGCATTACTTTATACAGATAATAAATAAAATAAGCCGGGAAAGCATAGTTGGCCGTAGGGGCACCAAAAGGAACAAAGCGGCTCATGTCTATAGACGAAAGAAAACCGTTCTCTAGGATTTCCTTGGCATATTTTAAATAAATGTGCGAGTCTAAATCTACAGAAACATATGCACCGGTAACAACATCTTTGAGCAGCCAGAAATTCTTTGTTCTGATATAACAGCCAAACCAAATTATGGCGCCAAGAAGAATGTAAATTAACCATTGCTTTTTCTCTTTGATAAATTTAATCATCTGCTCACGCTTCTCGGCAAGCTCATCCTGCGGACTGCTCCCAATATTGCTGCCTGTACTGCTGCCAGCACTATCGCCGGAAGCCTTGGAAAAGAAACTCTTGATACTTTTGACCACTCTTTCCCGCTTTTCCTTTAAATCCTCTTCACCCATTGAAATTAACTCCTAAACCTAAACTCCCTTCCCCTAAACTTTTTTTTCCCTTTCACTCTTAACTTTCCCCTAATCTTTTGCTCTTCTTTATATGTTTTGCTCTAATGAAATATCTAATCCGAAGGAATGCTAAATAAAAGAGAATGCCAAATAAAAGAGTAAGAACTGTTGAATTAAAGGCTAAAATCATCTCAAAACACTTAATATCTCAAAATGCTATTTATTTACTGTTTATTTACTATTTATTTACTATTATGTTTACTATTTTTACTATTATATTTGCTATTCACATTCTACTTCATCACACCGAGCAGGCTATAAATTACCCTCTCGTTCAACTTCAGCAGCTCTTCGCTGTTGGAAGCCCGCATAACTAAACATTCCCCATCTTTTGTCAGGCTGGCTGCACCGGAACGCAAAACTATGCCTTTATTCTCCTCGCAGTTTATGATCGGTATGTCCGGACAGCCCTCTTCAGCAAGACAGGCCCTCTGGGGAATAAGCTCATGGACATAAAAAACAACTGCCAATTCGTTTAGCTCTCCGTCCACACTCAAAGTATCATTTGGAAGATAGCCTAAATAGACTTTATCTGAACTCAACAAACTGCTTACATCCATAGGCATAGTTATATTCTCCAAATCCGTGGGGAAATACTTAAAATTGTACTGCCTGTCTCCTATCTGCAATCTCCAGTAATCGTAATTTTCATAGAGCACAAAGCCATTATATTCTTTCTTCTGGGAAGTTTCCTCAGAATTGCCAAAAAAACTGCCCCCTATAAAACCAATTACACTCAGCACCATGACAATAATTATCGTCCATCCCATTGCTTTTTTAAAGTCCATTTTCTTAAAAGCCATAAACAGCACCTCTATGTTGCAGAACGAATGTTTTATTTAAAGGTTTGTACACAGATGTCACGCCATCTGAGAGGCGAAGTGGCTACGTTACACTCCGCCACAAAGCAAAAATGTGCATCTTAGCGCAGCTTGGGGTTGATAAGGGGCAAAGCTACTTGGGAAAAATGAACACGCCTTAGCGCAGCATGGGGTTGATAAGGGGCGAAGCCACTTATTGGCGGAGCCTTCGCTACGCTCGGGGAAAACGAAATAGAATGAAATTACTTGATTCATGAAGCTGAATTACTGCATTTTAAGTTAAAAAAATCCACAAGCTTTAAGAAATCTGGAAGAACTGTCATCTCCTAAATATGGCCACCAATAAAACATTCAAAATTATCATTTTTATTTTAATTTTAGCACTCCTTCCCCTCAGCTTTAAATTAGACAATTTCTTCCTGCAACTTGTGCCTCTGCTCAGGCTCAGCTGCCTCAGCCAGCTATTTATGTTCATAGGCAGCTCTTTTGGATTGTTAATATTTGTAGCCGTAATTAATCTCTTATTTCTTCTGGAAAAGAAAGAAAAACATCTGCCCTACTTAATCGCAGCGATACTCTTAGCTATTGGCTTAAGTTATCTGCTTAAACATTCTTTCGCCAGACCAAGGCCGGAAATTATGCCTCTGCTCATCAAGTCTTCTTTCTCTTTTCCCAGCACACATGCAGCAGTTGCCGCTTCAACACTGTTTTTTGTAAGCCTGCTCAACAGAACAAACAAAATAATCGCTTGCATTTTAATTACAATTACAGCCTTGAGCGGCTATTATAACGGAATCCATTACTTAAGCGACGTTGCCGGAGGGATGGCCTTAGGAATGGTTATCAGCTATTTAATTATGGAAAAATGCCCGGCGTGGGTAAAGAGAATCAGGCAAAAATAATTGACTTAAAAGGAATTTGGTGCTTCTTGCGCAAAGAACATTAAATGCGACAGAGTGTGGGACAGTTAAAAAAAAGGCGACAAAAAAGTTTATAAAGAATACAAAAGTAGTAACAAAATATGATTTGGATGATCGGATTCTGGATATGTGGTTTATTAGCTTTTGGCTTAATGTTATATAACAGAAAGAGACAATCCAGAAAAATAAATTTTTATGCTGGTTTATTTATGGTTTATTCAGTATTATTCTTCATTATGTCAATAGCAACAAAAGACCCTATCTTTGGAGCGTTCGGTGTTCCAGCAGAATTTGAATGGGTTGTTGGTTTATTTATAACAGGACTAACTTCTTGGAAATTATACTTTTCCCCTTTAAAAGAAAGAGTTATAGATACAGAAAAGAGAGTGGAAAAAATAGACGAAGGAGTTACATGGATTAAAGATAATTGCAAGCTCTGTAAAAAGTAATCCGTTAAAAGTGAACTTTCTCTTACTTTTTATTCCAATAACTTTTAAAATGTGCTCCATTCTCACAACCCCTTCAAATACACGACTTTCCCTGATGGAAATTTCTCCTGCTCAATCAGCTCCAGCAGTGATTTATGCTCTACGGCCAGAAGAACAACATCCAATCCAGCTATATCTGCAGCAGCCATCTCTTCAGGAGATACATACTTTACAGCAAACTTGTTTTCCACAAACTCCCGGCTTAAGAAAGGATCGTAGGCAGAAACATCAACGTTATAGCTTTTCAGCTCATGAATCAAATGTTTAACCCTGCTGTTCCTGGCGTCGGAAACGTTGGGCTTGAATGTAAGGCCCAACACTAACACTTTTGACTTTCCTTTTTTCTCCTGTTTAGAAAGCAGCTTAAGAATCTTCTCAGCATAATATTTATGCATGTCATCATTGATTCTTCTCCCGGCAAGGATAACCTGCGGATGGTAGCCTAAGCTCACGGCCTTATACGTTAAGTAGTATGGGTCTATACCAATGCAATGCCCGCCTACTAAACCGGGATGATATTTGTGAAAATTCCATTTAGTGCCTGCGGCTTCAATAACTTCCTGCGTATTGATGCCCAGGCGATCAAAAATCATGTTCAGCTCATTGACCAGGGCAATATTGAGATCCCTCTGGATGTTTTCAATTACCTTTGCCGCTTCAGCCACTTTTATTGACGAAGCTCTGTGCGTAGAAGTAATTTTGCTGTAAACAGAATCAATTACATTTAAGCTCTCTTCGTCCATCCCGGAAACAATTTTTTTTATCTTATCAATAGTCCGTTCTTTATCTCCAGGATTTATTCTTTCCGGACTATAGCCTACCTTAAAGTCAACCCCGCATTTTAAGTTCGATGCCTCTTCAATCACCGGCACGCAGACTTCTTCGGTAACACCGGGATAGACGGTACTTTCATAAACGACGATTGCTCCCGGAGAGAGATTTTCGCCGATTACTTTGGATGCTGACTGCAAAAAACTTAAATCCGGCTGGTTGTAATTATCTATCGGCGTGGGAATGCAGGCAATGATGAAATTGGCTTTCCTGATTAATGATGGATTAGAAGTAAATTCCATTGTACACGTTGTACATTTACTTAATTCTTCAGAAGCCATCTCCCCAGAGGAATCAACTCCTTTCTTCAGGTCGTTAATCCTGCTTTTGTTGATGTCAAAACCGATGACAGAAAAATGCCTGCTTAAATGCACAGCCAAAGGCAATCCTACATATCCCAAACCAACAACACAAATAGTTCTTACAATAGTTCTTACCTTCTCTTTTGCTTGTGTTTCAGCCAAAATTTTATCCCCGGCTGCCTGATATTCTTTATACCAGGCCACAAATTCATTGATGCCTTCTTCAATACTTACCTGGGGCTCCCATCCCAGGACTTCTTTGGTATGCTCAATATCAGCATAAGTTGCCGGAACATCCCCCGGCTGCAAAGGCATCATTTTCTTTTTTGCTTTCTTCTGCAGGGCTCTTTCAAGACAATCTATGAAATGATTTAATTCCACCGGGCGGTTATTTCCCAAATTGAAAATGTCGTACCCATTAACCTTATCTAAAGCGAGAAGCACTCCCCGAACTATATCCTCTATATGGGTAAAATCGCGTTTCATCTCTCCATAATTATATACTTCAATCGGCTCATCGGCCAGGATAGCTTTAGTAAACTTAAACAAAGCCATGTCCGGCCGGCCCCACGGCCCGTAAACTGTAAAAAATCTCAGCCCATAACAATTAAACCCATATAAATTATGATAAACCCGGGCATAAAGCTCGCCGGTTTTTTTTGTAGCTGCATATAAAGACATGGGCTTATCTACAGAGTCTTCTACACTGAAAGGAACTTTTTTGTTTCCTCCATAAACAGAACTGGAAGAGGCAAAAACCAAATCTTTTACACCAAACTCCCTCATCAGTTCCAGAACATTTAAAGTCCCCAGGACATTTGCCTGATTATAAATGAAAGGGTTTTTTAGTGAGTATCTTACCCCTGCCTGCGCGGCCAGGTGGCATACTTTAGCGAATTTGTGTGCCTGAAAAACAGCCCTCATCTTTTCCATTTCCCATAAAGGAATTTGGTAAAATGAAATTTTGTCTTTGATTTGTGAGAGGCGCTCTTTCTTCAACTGAGGATCATAATAGCTATTCATATCATCAATAACAACAACTTCATCCCCCCTTTCCAGCAGGGCTTTGGCGACATGAAAACCGATAAATCCTGCCCCTCCTGTAACCAGAATTTTCATCAGATAAACTGCGTTAGCACTCCTTTTAAATATTATGATATTGCGTAATACTTCAGTAAAGTGAAGCAACACCATTAAGGTCAATAAGGTGAAATTGGTCGTGCTATATACGGGACGTTCATATCAAAATCCTAACGACAGAACAATCAATTTCCGAACAATTAACCATCAAGGATTTTGCCAAATCCTCTGAAAGAGGTACACGAACATAGCGAGGGTATCACGACCTAATGGTGTTGCGGAATTTCAGAATAGTGAAGTATTACGATATTGCTCTCTTAAAAAACTCATCAGCCTTCCTGTAATCCTGCAGTCCGCCAACGTCAAATCTTCCTGAAATTTCAAAGGCATAAACAGGCACTCTTTGGTACAGCCAGGAAACAAACCTTCCTGGAGCATCCCTCTCTTCCAATGAACCCGCTTGCCGTAAATAAGTCTCCAGCAAGCTTAACGTTTCCCTTCGGTAAATGTAAAAAGGCGGACTGGCTAATCTTGAAGCTGTCTGCTGCAAAGAAGGCTTTTCCAGAAATCCAACAACTCTTCCCTCAGAGCTTCTCTCCAAAATTCCTCTTTTTTGGACTTCTCCATCAGACACCAAATAGCAGGTGATTATTTCTCCGTTTCGTCTGTAAAAATCAGCAATTACTTCTTTTAAATTAAAATCGGGATAAAACAAAGTATCCCCGCCTACAACCAACAAATCATCGTCTATTTCTTTCTCTCTAACGACTAAAGCTATGTCTGCTATTGCTCCCAGCCTGGTTTCATTGCTCATCCGACCATTATTTACCAGGTTTGCCTTTCCATAAGGAAAATTACATTCTCTAGCCCATTTTTTAAAAGAAGCATAATTACTTCCATTAACGACCACATAAGTAGCGTCTATTTCTTCACAACCACCAAATCTTTCCATCCAATAATTAATCAATGGCTTTCCGGCAATGGGCAATAACGGCTTGGGCGCTGCAATGAGATGATTATATTCACCGGAAGTATCCCTCTTAATTTCCTTTTCCAGCCGTGTTCCAAAACCTGCAGCGAGTATTAATGCTTTCATCTTTCTTCTTTTTTGTATCTTTCTTCTTTTTTGTAATTTTCTTCTTTCTTGCAATTTTCTTCTTTCTTGTAAAATACCCCTAAAGGCAGCTTTTCTTTTTCCCAGGCTTTGGCTAAAGCTCTGTGCCTGTCCGTAAAATCATACTCTTCGTCAAGATAATAAATCTTCTCTTTAAAATAATCTTCACCGAAACTGACACAGGGCAAAAGTACGTCGATAAACGCAAAACCATGATGGTTAACTGCAGCAATAATCATTTCCGTCAACTTTTGCACGTCGTAGGAATATCCCCGGGCGACAAAAGTAGCTCCGGCAGAGATAGCTAAAGCCAGAGGATTAACAGGATTTTCAGTAGAGCCAAGAGGGCTGGACTTGCTTTTATATCCACGGCGGGATGTGGGGGAATACTGGCCCGTAGTCAGGCCAAAGAGCTCATTGTTATGGACGATATATGTTATATTAAGGTTGCGGCGGCAGGCATGCATAAAATGGTTTCCTCCCTCGCCGTAGCCATCACCGTCCCCGCCAAAAGCCAGCACTGTCAATTCCGGATTAGCTAACTTAACTCCCTGTGCAACCGGCAATGAGCGCCCATGCAGACCAACAAAACCATTGGCCCTAACCCAATAAGGCAGCTTGGCAAAACAGCCTACTCCTGACACTAATACTGTTTCATGGGGAGCCTTTCCTAGGGCAGCCAAAGCCTTTTTAACAGCCTGAGCTATGGCAAAATTGCCGCAGGCCGGGCACCATGTAGATAATTCACAGCGCTGATAATCTTTAATTTCCACCATGTTGATTATTTCTACTTCTTTTCTTTAATTAATTTTTAATCTATACCAAATGACTTGAATTTTTAGACTGATCGAGTCATTTGGTATATCTAAAAGGCATTAATTTTGTCCAAAAATTAATGTCTTTTACTATAAGTTTAATCCATGTTCAGCTTTTCTTTGATTTCATCGTATAATTCGTCTACAGTAAAGGCTGAACCGTCGTAACGCAAGATTTTTTCTCTGATTAAGCACCCTGTTTTTTGAGCAATCAATTCCCCCAGCTGGCCGGAATAATTATTTTCAACTAGCAATATTCTTTTAGCCAAAGATAACAATTCTTTAACATTCTCTCCCAAAAATGGCGACATATATTTTAAAATTAACAAATTGGCTTTAATTCCCCCGTCTGCTAAACGAACCGCCACTTCTTCTAACACTCCGCGCATGCTGCCCCAGCCAACTAAAGTCAGCTTCGCTTCTTCTGATCCTAACAATTGCGGAGCAGGCAGCTCGCCCATAATCTTGTTCAGCTTGCCCATCCTCCTAACCATCATCTTTTTTCTTGTGGCCGAATCTTCAATGATATAGCCTACTTCATTATGCTCGTCCCCTGCACAGGTATAAATCCCATTAAGTGTGCCGGGAATTGTCCTCTGCAAATTATCAGGAGCATAACGCATGTACAGACCGTCTTTGTTTAGAAATTTTCTGTTTAGAAATTTATCCTGCACATTGCCCTCTGCAGCGACCATATTAAAGCGCCGGGAGAAATCACAGACGAAATTGTTTTTCTCTTTTTGCAAATCAAACGTCTTAAAATTCTCGGCCAAATGCTTGTCTATCAGAATAATCACCGGCAGCTGGTACTTCTCAGCCAGATAAAAAGCCCGTTTTGTTTCCGTATAGCAGTCTTCGATGTTAGAAGGAGCTATGACAGCTATAGGGAAATCTCCTGTCCCGGAATTAAGCACAAATTGCAAATCGCCCTGCTCTGTTTTTGTGGGCAATCCTGTGGCCGGACCAGGACGCTGCCCTTCAATGATGACCAAGGGAATTTCGGCCATGGACGCTAAACTTAAGCCTTCCACCATGAGAGCAAACCCTCCGCCAGATGTTGCTGTCATGGCCCTTTTTCCAGCGTAAGAAGCACCGAGAGCCATATTGATAACTGCAATTTCGTCTTCTGCCTGAAGAACAATCAGATCTTTCCTTGCAGCTGCTTCATGTGCCAAGCTGTGCAGAATCGCAGAAACAGGCGTCATGGGATACTGGACATGGAACTGCACACCGGCATCTAAAGCCCCCTGGACAACAGCTTCATTTCCGCTCCATAATACAGTTGTGCTTTCTTTTTTGTGAATTCCTTGGAGAGGATTTCCGGGGAGAAACAAAGAATAATTTTTTTTAACCAGTGCGTAACCCTGTCCGGCACCTTTTAAGAGGCTTTCTTTCACCTTTTCTTTCTCTTTAAACTGCTGCCTTATTTCATCAAGACAAAGCTCAACTTCCAGACCCAATACTTTTAATGCTGCACCGACCAATATGGCATTGTGCAGATTTTTGGCATGGACATCAACTTCAATCTTAGCAATGGGCAAAGGCAAAAATTGGATGGAAGATAAAGACTTTTCTAGAGCGTGTTTTTCTACAACGCTTTTTTCATCATAAATAACTATCCCGTTTTCATTCATCGCCGGCAGATGCTGCAGTAGAGTCTGCTTATCCAGAGCCAGCAGCAGATCAACCCCTTTAACATCAGCTTTAACATTCGTGTCAGAAATCCGTAAGGTATGATAATTATGCCCGCCTTTAATCTGCGAAGCGTAATCTTTTGTAGAAAAAACCTCATAACCCAAGCGCAGAAAGATTCTTCCCAGGATATCGGCAGCAGTAGCAATGCCCTTTCCTGCCTCCCCGCCCACCCTGATAACTAAAGGTTTCATTAACTTAATTCCTTACAGCCGATTTAAAAATTTAATGATTTATAGTCACTAAACAAAATCCTAATTATTTAGTAAGGCATTATTCAGCAAAGTATAATATTAAGCCTTTTGGATTTAATATTAAACATAATACTCTACCGCTTCCCGCAGGGATTCAAAGCTGCCAATGTCAAACCATTTCTCATCAAATACGTAAGCATAAACAGAAGTTTTCCCAGCCAGATACTTCATAAAATCCCCGGAATTGTCCGGCCTGCCTTTTTCTTGTATGCATCTCTTTACTTCCTGCACGTCGTTTCCGGTGAATAAGTAGCATGCAGTTGCTGCCAACGATGTTTTTGGAAATTCCGGCTTTTCCTCAAACCCAATGATTTTGTGGGATTCGTCCGTCTCTACAACCCCGTATTTTTTTGCCAGCTTTTCCTTCGCTTTCATATCGTATGCCCCTACAATGGAAGCATTTTTCTCTTTAAAGAAATACACGAAATCTGCCATTGGAAACTCAAACAGGTTATCTCCGGCAACTACAAGAATGTCGTCATTGATTTTTTCTTTCTCGACAACAAAATGGATGTCACCAATCGCTCCAAGCCTATCTTCATTTGTCTGCGTGCCGTCATTTATTATCTTTATTTTCTTTTTACTCTTAAAATTCTTCAGCCACCGCTCAAAATGGGCAGAGAATTTCTGGTTAGTCACTACATAAATCACATCAATTTCGTCAATGGTTTCAACTTTAGAAAGGATATGCTCAACCAGCTTTTTCTTTCCAATTTTAAGCAGCGGTTTAGGAGTGTTCAAAGTCAAAGGATAAAGCCTTGTCGCATATCCCGCAGCAAGTATGATTGCTTTCATGGACAGAAGCAAAAGGAAGCACTTTAAATTAATTGTGGAAAGGGGTTATGAGAAATTATAAATAAACAGGTTAAAATATCAATCTAAACAATCTAAATACTGCACTAAATAAACTTCATAACATGTACTAGAACATTCTGCTTCTTTAAATTTAAGCGCATCTTCCCTTTTAATAAAATAAGCATGACCAACAGGAAAAAGCGCCGGATTTAAAACTAAACCTTGGCCTATCAGTCCGAAATGCTCTCTTGATTCTGGAGACAATATATTCATCTCAATGAGCATCTTCAGAGCATATTCTGCAAGATTAGGATTCTTCCTCTTTCGTAATTCGGCATATTTTGTCCAATCAACTGAAAGATGATTATCATCGGCAGTAACCAAACTTAAATGTTCATTCCAATCTACTAAAAAATTACCTTTATCATCTGTAACTAAAGCCCTTACTTCAGGAGGATACTTTCGTGCTATTTTCGCTAATTCGTCTAAAGACATATTTATTTAAGAAACAGGCAATCTAATAAAAATATATCTGTTCTGCAAAATAAATATTACTAATTTAAATTTAATTTCTTTTTAATTTCTTACTTAATTCCAGATTTAATTCTCTTTACATTGCCATACCCTTTCGGCAATATATCTTAACCGCCGGTTTTCACCTGCAACAGAGTCTAATCCCTTCTTTAAATCTTCAATCCGAAAATTTCTTTTCCCTGTTTCAGAAGAATTACTCCCAATACTATTTCCCCATGTGTAAGAGAATCCGGTGAATCGCTCATTTTTTATTCGATTTTTATTTAATCAGCGAATATCGGCATAAAGTTTTTTACTCAGTTTTTTTCTTAAAAAAATTGGTGGACAGCTTACCAAGCTTCCCGCGCATTGCAGTACAACTTGATACGGAAACGTGCTTAACTTCCGAGATCGAAACGGGATCGGGTGAACCACGCCCCTCTGGCCGTCCAAGAGCCTCCCTAAAGCCCTATTTTATAAATTTTACTGCTTTTTTTAGGGACATTCAGAATACTTTCAAAACTACAAAAAAAAGACAAGAAAATAAAAAACAAAGACCATGAACCTAAACAAAAAACAAGAAAAGAAGCTTTCTTAAGTCACTTAATCTTCTTCAGTTTCGACTTCTTCTTCTTCTGATTCAGCTTCTTCCTCAACTGGAGCTTCTTGCTTCCTTGCCCTTTCGCTTCCTTTTTCAAGAAGGCTTACCTTCTGGGCTTGCTTCCCGCGCTCAGTTTCGGCAACTTCAAAGGACACTTTGTCATTTTCCCGCAAAAACGTGCCTCTGGGAATAGCGGTGTGATGCACAAAATAATCCTGCCCATCATCCCCTACTATAAAACCAAATCCTTTCTTTCTGTTGAACCATTTTACTGTTCCTTTCATTTTACTCCTCCGATAAAAAGGGGAGCCGCGCTCCCTTTTACTTTTAATTCTTCCGTTCAGAAGAAGCCTATTTATAAACCTTTAGGTGAAAAATAACTGGGGGTAAAAAATGAAAATTATTTATACTGGTCTGCACTTTCTCAGGTTATGGAGCCAGAAATCAAAGAAAAACTGCTTAAAGCCGGGAAAATAGCTGCGTTGGTCAAAAAAGAAGGTTTAGCCAAGTTAGCCGTCCCAGGCACGTCATATCTTAAAGTAATGGATTACTGTGAAGAGAGAATCAACAAGCTGGGCGGGCAAATTGCCTGGGCGCAGATGGCCGTAAATGACACCGCTGCACATTACTGCCCAACAGATGATGATACTTCTGCATCCAAAGAAAGAGATCTGATTAAAATAGATATTGGAGTGCACATTGACGGCTATATTGCAGACAACGCCATGACTGTAGAAGTAAGAAAAACCGGTACTACGGGAGAATACCAGGAAATGATTAAAGCTGCGCAAAATGCGCTTAAAGCAGCTCTTAAGATAGCCAAACCGGAGACAAAACTATGGGAGCTGGGAGAAGCACAATACTCAGAAGCAGAAGCTCTGGGATTTACGACTATAAAAAACCTTTCCGGACATTCTTTAGGAAGATATAAAATTCATGCCGGAATTTCCATTCCTTCGTTCAACAACAAAGACAAGACGGAACTAAAGGAAAATGATGTTATAGCCATAGAGCCCTTTGTAACCAATGGTCAAGGGATGATTAAAGAAAAGGGAACTGCAACTATTTTTATGGTAGAGAAAGAAAAAGGGGTAAGAACGCCATACGCACGTAAAATTTTAGAGTTTGTAAAACCTTTCCACGGGCTTCCGTTTACCAGCAGATGGCTGAGCAGAAAGTTTGGAAAAAGCGGCACAGCCTTAGGGATGCGGGAATTACAAAATAGCGGAATAGTTAATGCTTATCCCCCGCTTGTGGAAATCTCTGGGGGGATGGTTGCCCAGGCTGAGCATTCTGTGATTGTTAAAGACAAGCCGGTTGTTTATACTAAGGGTGAAGAAGGGTAGGGTTCTGGAATTAACTCTTTGAAAGCCGCCTTACAGAATTTGAAGCCTTCAAAAATGTTCCATTAAGAAACTAATTTTTAAGAAAAAGTTTCCGATAGGAAAGTTTTTAAAGAAAAGCATCTTTTAACCTGCAATGGATGAAAAATTATTCATGGAATTAGTAGCAGTTTCCTCGGTAATTGCCGAACGGAGCAGAGTAAGTATTCTTCGAGAGCAAAGTAAAACGATTGTATCAGAAATAAACGCTTTGAAGCAGGGTGTATTTGTCGTAGCAGGGCTGCGTGGAACGGGAAAAACCACTCTTCTTGCAGAAATATACCGGCAGGAAAAGCAAGCCCTCTTTGTCAATGCTGAAATCCTGCTTAGGCATTCCACTCGGCTGCTTGACTTTTCCCATTATGCCCTCGCCAAAGGCTATCAGACTTTCTTAATTGACGAGATTCATGTTTTGTCGGAATGGGAAAAGGACATCAAAATATTGTATGACGAAACCAAAGGAAAAATTGTTTTATCAGGCTCTTCTGCAATCATACTTAAAGCCAAGGGCTCGGAGCTGGGCAGAAGAGCACGCACCTTTGAATTGAAGCCTTTTTCGTTTCGCGAATATCTTATTTTCCAAACAAAAAAGCAATTCCCTATTATCATGCTTAAAGACATCATTAATCCGGCAATCCGAATAGAACTGCAAAAACAGGTCCTGCCTTATATTCATTATTTTGGACCTTATTGTAATTTTGATGCCTTGCCAGCAGCTTATTTTGAAAAGAACAAAGAAGTTTATGTTAATATAATAGAGCGAATTATCCGCTATGATTTAGTTTCCCTGCGGGAAGTTGACTCACTGTATCTAGAAAACATATTCAGGATTATTAAAGCTATTGCCAGCTCATCGCCGGGAGAATTAAGCTATTCTGGCCTGGCATCTTCTCTTGGGATTGGAATAAAGCTAGCCAAGCAGATGGTTTCCCTGCTGCAGCAAACTGGAATGATTTATCTTGTTCCCCCTTCTGGAGCCGGAAAAAAAGCAGTGCGAAAAGAAGAGAAAATATTAATGCCCCTCTCCTTTCGGACAGCTCTTTGCAATCATAACAATCTTCCCGTCCCTGCCGGAGCCGTGCGTGAGGACTTTTTTATTCAGCACCTGCCTCATTGCCGCTATTTAAAAACAGGCATAGAGCGCAGAACTCCTGATTTTGTCTTTGGAAAATATATTTTTGAGGTAGGCGGCCCTTCTAAAAGCACTGAGCAAATTAAGAGAATGGAGAACGCATACTTAGTGAAAGAAGCAGCACCATTAACCGAACGGGAATTGCCGCTCTATCTCTTTGGATTTTTGTATTAGAAAGCTCTTACAGTTCAAAAAAACCCCATTTCAAAAAATCCCTATCTCAAAAATTCTACTTCAATTTCCAGCTGGTCGGCTGTGGGGTATTCTGAAACAACCGCCGGCAATAGCTCCATCTTAAGAAATTCTTTTTTGTACTTTTTAGCATTTTTTTTTGAAAGCAGAATTCTCGGCTTTTTATAATCAATAATTATCTCCTCATCATTTAATTTTAGTTTCTTCTTAATTTCAGCATATTTTGGTTTCAATTTAGCTATTAATTCTTCTTTATTTGCTTTTGCCAGTTTTTCTCGGTACCCAAATCCGGGAGCTAACTCTTTTAAGTATAAAGCTCCCCTGCTCAGCATCCCTTCGCTGTTGACAAGATCAAACTTGTGCCGGGATATTTTTGCTTCTCTTTTAAGGCGGTTGCCCAGCTGAACTACATCCTTTAATTTTGCCGTGCATAAATGAACCGGAAGCGGATAATTTTTTTTCTCAACATAATCAATCAAAGACAAGCCCGATTTCAACGAGCCTTTAACCGCATAGCTGACTTCATCTTTAGCCTGAAAGCCCATCTGCAGAAGTTTTGACTGCTCATTATCAGCAACTTCCAATTCGTTAAGATTAAGAAATTTTGCCTTGTCGTGAATGAAATCAATCAATTCTTTAACTTCTTTTTCTTTATTCGGGATTAAAGGGATTTCAACTCCAATATCCCAAGCACCTGCATTCCAGGCAAATTCTTGGGCAAGGTTAATTTTCTCCCAGAGCACTTTTGAATCCAGATCCAGATGGAATCTTATTTCATCCAATCCCGCATCATGCAGTTCCTGAAGAACTTCTTTGGTTACCAAATTTAAAGATGTGTAGAGATGAATGTGAAATTCTTTTCCGAAATGCTCTTTTAGTTTTTTTATATATTCTACTGTCCGCTCAATTTCAGACAAAGGATCCCCACCAGTAATCCCTGCCCCTTTAGCGTCCATGGCTCCAGCTTCTTTAATTACGTCAGAAAACCCCTGCACTTCCCGCTCATTGGCAAATACTACATCTTTCTGGTACTTTTGGTCAGAAACCGGGCAGAAATAACAACTTCTCGGGCAGATCCCGGTGATGAAAAGAACTAATTTCTCTCCTTTTACGCAAAATCTGCACCCTGCCGGCAGCTTGCCCAGATTATAGGAGAAGTATCTGTTTTCTTTAAATTTATTTTCTTTAAATTTATTTTCTTTGAATTTATTTTCTTTGAATTTGTTTTCGGAGGTCATAAAAACCATTAAAAAAACAATTATTATTGATTATTTAATTAATTTTCCTTCATCTTCGGCAGAATCAGCCACACAAACACCGCTCCAAAAGCAATAACCACCCAGAAAACCAGAGCATTAATTATCCTCAAGGCAAACAATACCAAGTTCAGAATTAAAATCCCCAAAACAACAAAGCCAATGATTTTTAGATTTCTTTTGTTCAATTTATTGCTTTCCACTTTATTTAAATTCAGTCCAATCCAAGCCCTATTCTTTGGTACAACCTTTCACGCAAATGAGTAAAAACCGGCCGGGGTGTTTCTTTAATGATTTCTTTGATCTTGCCGGACTCATAGGCATTACGCAGAACCCCAATTAGCTGGTCTAACTGGAAAATAGGCCCGGTGCGGTAGAACGGGGAAACCAGCTCTTCAAGCTCCTTTTGAGTAGCCGGAATCTTCTGCCTGAATATTTCCTTAAAGTTCCTAACTACTTTTTCATTGAGGTAATTGATGCCGTAGGCAAAATAATCCAATGATCCTTCCAGGTCCTTCAGGTCTTTGGTCCGTTCAAAATTTTCCAGCCTGTACACTGCTTCTGACAAGGCTCTGTCAAAATGGTAAGTAGCCGCCAGGCTGAAGCTCTTCTGTATTACCAGTTTAATGAGATCAGCAACACCCTCCCAGGTTTCCAGCCTTATTTTCTTCAGCGCTTCAGGATGGATCTGCAGTTCAACGGATTCGAGAAAGATTTCCAGGAAGGAAAGTTCCGCTTTCAGGTCCCCGGAAGCCATGCTTTCCAAAACCCTTACATCAAAACGCAGGTCTCCAATGATATGGGCTGCTTTTTCCTTTTTATCGTCTCTAAGAAATTCTTCCAGTATCATCATCTTGTTGATAATGTCCTCGAAAATATTAGTGGCTTCAGGACCCATTTCCCACACATCCTCATCTAGGCATTCTAGGTCAACCCTTTTAATCCGGACGACTCCCGGTTCAAGCTGCCAGAGTTTCCTTAAATTAGCCAATAAGGATTTCGTAACCTCCAGGGTTCTGTTTTTCAATTCGGAATGCATTTGGGAAATTATAAAGGAATTAAGCTTAATTTTGTATCTGGCACACTGCTCTTCCAGTTCCTTTAAGCTGCCCGTTTCCAAAAAATGTAGATACGCGGAAATAATTTCCACGTCTTCCCTGCCTGGAAAATTGTGTATTTTTTGCCGAATATTTTCCAAATGGTTTATGCTTTCCGTAGAGAGGACTATCGCTTCCTGCCTTACCCTGTTAATGAGACCTGCATCGCCTCCCAAGGGTAGAAGGCTGGCCAGTTTTCTCAGCAGGTACTTTGTTTCCACATCCAGCCCTTCCGCCCGGAGCAAAAGGCCGAAAGTTGTTTTTATCCTTGGAAAGGTTTGTTCAATGTCGCTTCTTTCCACAGAAAAGCTGACAACCGCCAGGTTGGCTATGAGATTCTTTAAAGGCTCTTTCATCTTATCTGGGTTAAGCAAAAGAGCGCAAAGAAAGCCTGTAAGGTGACGGTAAGTAGTTATGTTTACCTTGGGATTGGCCAAAATTGTTTCCATATTTTCAAAATCTTCGGCAGTTTTGATTAGGCCGCTTTCTTTAAGAAGGTCAATGAGGCTTGCAAGATTTTCTGCCTGGATGCCGAGAGCCTGAACGGTCTTAATTGACCAGTCAACAATTCCCGGAAAGGTTTTTTTATTGATGAAGTCCTTAGCCGCATAAAAAGCCCCCTTAAAAAGAGCAATCATTTCTTCTCTGCCAGTAACAGCCCGGCACATCTTCACGAGCCCTTTGACAACCATCGGCCAGTCGTTGAGTAAGCTTAAATCAACGTCAGAAAGGCCGTAACGAAAAGGAATCCATGCGTTTTCGCCGGCAGCCTGGGCTATCTTTATAATTCCCGGCCAGGTTTTTTCAGAGAAGGGGAATTTAACCGTAAAAAGCTCCCTGAAAAGTAGATATGCAGCATCTTTCTTACCTACAGCCTGGGCCAGTTTAAGCATCCACGGCTGGTTTTTCTCATTAGCTATAAACCGTCGTCTCAGCTCAATGAGTGCGTCCCAAGTAGGGGGCGCTGCACCGGCAGCGTGGACCATTTCAACTAACCACAGCCAGTTTATTTCGTTAATATAAAGACCCGACTCGTTCATTTGAGGAAGACTTCTCTCAAAAAAACTCGGTGCATCCAGGCCTGCAGCCTTAACTACCTCTCTCAAATCGGCAGGACGCCGGGCAAGGAAACGGGTAAGTTTTGGATATTTTTCCACGGGAAACCAGTTTTTACGCAGAATAGCCATTCCTTCTTTCAGCAGAAACACTTTGTCTTCAGCCGGCAATTTTTCCAGAAGGCTTTGCGCTTTCCTTAAGCTTTCTTCCAAGGCGCTTATCCATTTTCCGGTTTCCTGAACCTGGACTTCCATTTGTTTAACGAGCTGCAGGAAAGAGGCATGGATTTTTTCAGCTTCTTCCGGACGCTTTTTAATAACCGCCTGCTTTTCCTTAATCTCCGCTTCCAGCTTGGCTTCAGCAGATGCCTGGTCCAGCTCTTTTTCCAGCAAGCCGTCATAATAGCTGGCATAGCTTACCAGATAAGCGTGCTCAATTTCCAATTCTTTGGCGATTTCCCGGAATCCCTTGATTATTTCCCCAAAAACAAAATCTTCTCTTGTCTGCTGGCCTAATTCCTCAGACAGCTCGGCAATTTTCTTTCTTACCCTTTCTTCAAAACAGTCTGCCCTTCTTTCTGCTCTTCCTATATACCTGACTTTTCCTTGATTTTTCTCACTACACTCTTTTATCGTCTACAGAATAGAAAACTTAATAAACGAGTAGTGTATAACTTTATACATTACAATGGCTTTTATCCGACGAATAAAGAAGAAGA
>JBFMFP010000020.1:0-20385 GCA_040751885.1 Nanobdellota archaeon | reverse complement strand
ATTGTTTATAACAAGAAAAGGCTGCATTCAGGAATTGGCTACCTGCCGCCTGAAGAGTTTGAAAAGGAGGTTTTAAATAAGATAGAGATTTCGTAAACTAAGTGTATCATTTTAGGGGGTCGGTCCATGAGCTATTCGTAAGACGAAATTGAGTTACCAGCTCTTCGGAAAACACGGCGGTAGTGCTTAGAAAAGGAACTAGCGATAGCTGGGCGAGGAGGACGGCAAGCCCCTGCTCTTCAACAACGCAAAAACGCCGCCTTGTCCGTGAGCCTCGCCCCGCTTTTGCTTCTTGTCTCGCTCCGAACTCGCTTTTTTTATCGAAGAGCGGGTGGATTTTCTTCCCTGCAAAGCAATGTATCCACTCGGCTCACTTTTTTGGCCTTGGCGGCGGCGTTTTTGCTTTTTTCAGGATGAAGCCGCATCACCCTGCTCCCACTTCAGACACATCATAAAATTCCTGCAGATTTATGTTTCTTTTCAGCTTTTCTTTGTTTGGAGAACCTCCGTCCAAATCGTCCAGAAAACCCCGTTCTTTCTCTACAACACTGCGTCGTGATTCTCCGGCAACGTCTTTAAAGATGTACAAAGGAAGGTAAAACCTCTTAAATGTGGTAAAAAATTCTATTAAGTTAAACCTCTCAATTAAGTCTTTAAACTCTTCCCTTAGCCTGGTAATAATGGCCCTTATTTCATTCGCGCTTAATGCTTCTATGTCAATCTCCATGTCCCAATCGCCTACAGTTTTATTGACCTGAATTATCTCTTTTGTCCTGGACATGAACTGCAAAAGCTCTATTTCCCTTTCCGTGCTGACGTTATGCAGCTTCAAGAAGAGCCGGTTTTTGGTTATGCCCAGCTTGTCGGTATCGACGATGTACTTAAACCCTTTAACGATATTCCTCTTCTGCAGCTCATTTAGAGTCTTTCTTACTGTCTTGATGTTTTGATTGGTATCTTTAGCCAGCTCCTTGTACCTTATCCTGGGATTCAGCAAAATGGCTTTGATCACTTCCATCTGCTTCATGTCAAATTCCTCCCTTTCCCGGTCTCCGCCGACGATTCTCTCGGAAAAAATCTGCTCTATTTCGCTGCAGCCGGGCAGGTATTCGCGGGAATACAGGCGGGTGACAACATTAAGGACAATTTTATAATCATTAAGCGTCGGCGCAAGAGCAGCAACTTTTTTCAGCTCCTTATTAAACTTGGAAGGGTTGGGGGAGGCAAATTCAACAGCAAGGTCAAACTCTCCGGTAAGCTCGTAAATCGAGACTACAAAAGGATTGTCTTTAAGCTCGGCGACGATCTTTTCTTTATCTTTTTCACTGATATACCCACCTTTAAAATACACTCTAAACAAAATAAGCCCAAAATAAGAATAATCAAAGACGCAGTAAGGATTAGAAATAAGGCCTTCTTTTTCCATCACCGCCAGGGAATACTTTATTCTCTGGGAGCTCTTCTTCAGCTGGCGGGATAGCTCTTTAAGCCCGATACGGGCGTTTTCCGAGATTAAATAAAGCAGGAGGTAATCAATTTTGGCCATTTTTCTTTTGGAAGTGAGGATATTTCTTTTTGATGCGAGATATTTCGCGAGATATTTCTTTTGGAAGTAAGGATATTTTTGTGGATAAACAGGCAAATGTATACTTATAGTAGCTTTGCCTATTCTGGGGAATATTTTAACGTAATTTTTTATTTATTAATAAATTTTTCTCTTTTTTTGGATAAAAATAAAAAAAAAGCAACAATAAACTATAAATATAGGTTTTAGTATACTGATTGTTATGAACTCTTCGCTAGAAAAAAGAGTAGAGGATGGAATCCCTTTCCAGGGAATAGATGTGCCAGTTACTTCTGAGAATGTATTTGAAGTCGTGATTCAGGCTCATTATCAGAACTTACAGGCTTGTTTGCCCCACATTGAAAACGGGCAACTGATAAATGAAAATGGAGAGCCATTAGGGGACGGGGAAGCTCCCTATTACCCTGGCGTGCTCCTGGCCTTTGACGGGGCAACGGTTTTAGAAAAAGTGGCAGGCAGGTTTGTAAGAAGTAGCGCAATACGGGAAACAGTGCATACGCCGGATGCCAGCACATTCTTACGGCAACTTGCTGCAGAGCAAGATCCGGATGGAGCTTATATTTACAATACCGCGGCTCGTCTGCTTTCCAGAATAAAAGGAGAGTTAAGCAATAGGCATGATGGCGATCTAGACGAGTTGCTGAAAAGAAACCTTCCCGCCACATTCCTTTCTGCAGACGGCAGCAAGCCGGTTACAGATGTAGGCACAAAAACAGGTATTGCTGTACTTACCGCTTACGCTTTAAATAACGAAGAAAGCAGCAGAAAAGAAAAAGGAGGATACTTTGCTGGCTTAGTAGATAAAGCTATTGGAGCTATTGAAGCCGTTTCAAAACTTAAAAATTTATTTTATCCTACAGAAAATAAAGAAGACAAAAAGGACAAAAAGGAGGACAAAAAGCTTGGCCGAGTTAGGACAGTGATAGTTAAAAGAACACCCTACAACGGCCTGCTGGGAAAAGTGGCTGAGTTCGCTGCTGACGGCCTGACGCGGGAATTTTACTTTGACACCGCCACTGCAGGGCCATTCATTGATGCTGAAAGGAAAATCATCGGAGTATATAAGGAATACGGCCGAAATTCGCAGGGAGAATTAGTCTGCACTGCAGAAAAAAGGGTTTATGTAATGGATGGAAAACTGTACTGGAGCAGGGAAGCGGGGGAGCAGAGTTTAGCGCGAAGTCCAGAGCAAAGCCTGGCAGAACGAGCATGCACGCCAGGAGAATCATTTGGAAGGTACTCTTCAGCGCTGGACACATTAACTGCACATCCGCTTTTT
Organism: Nanobdellota archaeon; assembly: GCA_040751885.1. Classification (GTDB taxonomy): domain Archaea; phylum Nanobdellota; class Nanobdellia; order Woesearchaeales; family GW2011-AR9; genus JBFMFP01. The sequence continues at coordinate 17,521 of JBFMFP010000020.1, read as the reverse complement.
TCTGCTAGCCCAAGTACGTATTCGGAAAAAAGAGGAAAGCTATCACCACCAACACCCGTCTGCAGTGCTTTTTTTTAACGGATTATTTTTTTAACGGATTAAAAATTAGAGATCGAAATTAATTTACAAGATAGAGATTAAAATGAATTTACAAGATAGAGATTAAAATGAATTTACAGATTAAAATTAAATCTTAATCTCTTCAGCCATTTCTTTTAATTCTTTTCTCTTTTTACATTTATCTAATCTCTTTCTCATTTCTTTGTTGAAGCAAATCCTTTCCAGAAAGAGCATGGTTACATATTTCGTCTGGTTAAAGCTGACTGCAAAATCTTCCGCCAGCTCCAAATATTTTTTTAAGTCCTCTAGTCTCTGCTTCTGGTCCAGCGGCTTGTATTTCCCTGATTTTTTATACTCTGCAATCTGCCTGAACAAATAAGGATTGCCTACAGCTGCCCGGCCAATCATCACGTAATCACAATTCGTCTCTCTTTTAATCCGCAGGTAATCTTCAGCGGTACGGACATCACCATTGCCGCAGACAGGGATCTTTACAGCTTCTTTTACTTTTTTAATCCAGCTCCAGTCAGCCCTGCCGGAATATTGCTGCTTCTGTGTTCTTGCATGTAACGTAATCATTGCTGCCCCTGCTTCTTCACAAGTTTTAGCCGTCTGCAGAACGTTAACGGACTTAAAACCCAACCTGATTTTGCAGGTTATAGGAACTTTTACGGCTTTGTTAAGAGCATAAACTATCTCTTTAATTTTCTCCGGCCTGTCCAGCAAGGCACTTCCCGCTCCCTGCTGAACGATTTTCTCATCCGGACAGCTGAAATTTAAGTCTATAATCTGGCAGTACGGCTGGCAATATTGTGCAGCTTTAAGCAAATTGTCCGTATTCACTCCATATAACTGAACCGCCCGGGGCTTTTCCTCAGCAAACTCTTCAATCTTCTTTAAGGCACTTTTTTCTTCCCGGATGATATCATTGGCTGAGAGCATCTCTGTAAAAGTCAGCCCTGCTCCCTTCCTTTTGCAAAGAATCCTAAACGCCGCATCGGTAATATCAGCCATGGGAGCCAGAAAGCAGTCTGACTGTAGAGGAGGTAATATTTTTGTCATTTTGTCATTATCATTGTCATTATCAGCAGGAAAATCTTTATATGCAAGAAAATCTTTATATATTTAATTATAATGATTATTTAATTATAAGATTATTTAATTATAATGATTATTTAAAAGACAAATTTTAAAAGACAAATAAAAAAATCTCAGGTATAAAAAAATTTCAGGTACTTAAAAAAGAGGCGGTTAGATGCAGACTTTATTAGCGGTATTTATCTGTTTAATTTTAGCCTATTTACTGTCCGAACTTTCCAAGAAATTAGGCCTGCCGAGGGTAGTCGGGCAGATAACCGCAGGTATTATCCTGGGCATAGGGGCAGTGAAAGCTCACATTTTCAGTGCCCAGTCAATGGAAGCACTTTCTTTTCTTTCCAAGCTGGGAATCATCCTCCTCTTTTATTACGTAGGATTGGAAACTAATTTTAAAGCATTCACACAAAATCTGAAAAGATCGATGATTATTTCTGCGTTTAATACGTCCATTCCGCTGATTTTAGGATTTGTGAGCATGAAATATCTTCTTCATTTTAACACGATTGCCAGCCTGATTATTGGCGTCAGCTTATCGGTAAGCGCACAGGCAGTTTCGCTGGATATACTTGAGGAATTAAAGATTCTTAAGACAAAATTAGGCAACCTTATTGTCAGTGCCGGAGCAGTAGATGATATTATTGAGCTGCTTCTGGTAACAGCAATATTAAGCATATTTCATTCCGCAGTAAGCAACCTCACTCTTTTAGGGCTCATCGTAGATATAACTATTTTCATAGCCGTCATCCTTGCAATAAAGCTGCTCTTCCTCCCATACACTCTTAAGCTGTTTGACCGCGAGAAATCCAGCACAGCAAGATTTATGGGCTCTATAATCGTCGTCCTGCTCATAGCTTCCCTGTCGGAATATTTAGGATTGGGGTTAATGATTGGGGCGGTAATCGCCGGGATTATCGTCAGGCAAACAATTTATAAAGAAGTATCTATACCGGATTGGGAAGAGCACGACATTGCCAGATCAACACACATAATCGCTTTTGGCTTTTTGATTCCTTTATTCTTTGTTTCCATAGGTCTAAACACTCACCCAAACATGATCATTCCCAATATGAGCCTTATCGCTGTGTTTACAATTATAGCTTTCTTGGGAACAATTGGAGGGACTATACTGGCTATAAAATTAAGCGGAGGCACTTTTAAAGAAGGAACTTTGCTGGGGTGGGGTTTAAATCCCAAAGGAGACGTAGAGCTGGTAATAATCTCTTTAGCTTTGGAATATTCCATTATCAGCGAGGAGGTATTCACTTCGCTTGTTGTCATGTCGCTGCTGACAGCAATAATATCTCCTATAGTCTTCAGAAATCTTTTGTTTAAGTATCATGTTAAGTTTGAGAAGAAATAAAGAGATAAAAAAACAAGAAAATTGAAAAATAATTTTCTTGAGTTTACAAAGTATTTCATACTTTATAAACAATTAAAAAAAATTAAAAATTTATATTTAAAATTCTAAAACTACTTACAAACACACGCCTGGCCGATTAATTCTGCCAGTTCTTCCAGCTCAGCAACCAGCTCTTCAGCGGTGTCGGGCTCTATTTTCGTGCTTACGCCTTCTACTTCTTCGCTTTTATACACGTTCATTAGGTTAATTATATCCCTTACTTTGTTTTCTGCAGGAGAAACACTGCAGCAGCAGACCACTGCTTTAACACCTTTTGTCTTAACGCCCCCTGTCTTAATGCCCTTTGTCTTAATACCCTGTGTCTTAATACTCTCTGCTTTTCTCTCTGCTTTTACCTTTTTCTTCTTAGGAACAGCCATTTTGATACCTCCTTTTTTGTTTCATTCTTTTCTTTTTTTTATTATGCTACTTCTTTTTAACTTTTAATACTTTTTTCAACTTTTAAAGCAGTTTTTATACAGGAAACAAGTGCTTATTTTAAGTTTTTCTGCGTTTTTCTGCATTGCTCACGTTAAACTCACATTAAATTTACGTTATTTTGATTTTTTTGCCTCTTTTAACCTCCTAAAATCAGCAATCATCTTCCGCTTAATTTTAGGGAAACGCATCCCCGCAGAGGGATGAAAAGTAATAAAGTATTTTTGTCCGTCTTTTTCAACAATTTTTCCGTGCAGCCCATTCATTTTTGCTTCACTTGCTTCGCTTATTTTTCCCCCACCCAGTAAAGATTTCAGAGCGATTTTTCCTAAAACAACAATCAGCTCCGGCTTAATTATCTTAATTTGTTCTTTTAGCCACAACTCCCTACAGGTTTCTACTTCTCCTGCAGCAGGGGTTCTGTTCCTGGGTGGATGGCACTTGACCGCTCCCGTAATGAAAACATCTTTTCGGCCAATGCCTGCAAGAATCAGCATTTCATCAAGAAACTTCCCTGAGCGGCCGACAAAAGGCAGCCCCTGCCTGTCTTCTTCTGCACCGGGAGCCTCACCAACAAACATTATTTTTGCTTGGGAAGGGCCTTCCCCCGGAACAGCTAAAGTTCTGGTCTTCCACAAGGAGCAGGAAGTACACTTGCGTATTTGCTCAGTCAGGGAAAAAAGTGTTTTGGCCATAATTAGAGAAGAATAATTAACAGATTTATATTGTTTTTCTAACGATTGGTTTTGTTCTAAATCCCGTTTTACGGGTAGCCAGCTCGTTTGTTAAATTAGCTTAAGTATCCCATAGCTGAAGTATCTCCTTAAGTATCTCATTAAGTATCTCATTAAGTATCTCATTAAGTATCTCATTAAGTATCTCATTAACCAAATAATTTTTCATTAACCAATAATTTTGCCAAAAAAAGAAAAATAATGGCGTTAAATTTATAAATAAAAGAAAAATTCTTGACATATGGAACAAATACTTAATAGAAAACTTGAAAAAAAGCTCTGGAAAGTTATTGGGAGAAGAGAAATTATCGGTCTCAGGGGAGCAAGGCAGAGCGGGAAAACTACTCTCTTGAAGATAATTGAAATGAAACTTTCTGGAAATAAAGCTTTCTTGAATTTTGATTTGGCAGAACACCGCCGGACTTTAGAAGAGACTCCTGTGGACCTTGTTAAAAGATTCAAGAAAGAGAATGAGAAGCTGTTTTTCTTTTTAGACGAGATTCAAAAAGTAAAAGATGCCGGAGAAAAACTAAAAATAATTTATGACCAATTTCCTGAAGTCAAAATGTTTATTTCCGGTTCCTCTTCTCTGGAACTAAAAACAAAGGTTTTACCAGCTCTGGTTGGCCGTTTATTTTTATATGAGCTTTACACTTTTGATTTTGAAGAATTTTTATCAGCCAAAGACGAAGGTTTGGCCAGGGTATATAAAGAAAAAAAACTATCTCTAAAAAATTTCTTTGAAGACGCTGATGAAATTGCTCAACCCTCTTTTAAAGACGAATTTTTGGGGTATTGGAAAGAATACCTTGTTTTTGGCGGTTACCCGGAAGTAGTCAAGTCTTCCGATGATGAGGAAAAGAAACTAATTCTTAAAAATATTTTTAATCTCTATTTGGAAAAAGACATTATTAATTTTTTCAGAATAGAAGAAACTTCTAAATTTGAAGATTTTCTAAAAGTCTTAGCTTTTGGCATTTCTAATGTTCTCTCTGTTTCTTCCCTCTCCAGCAAAATGAATATTTCCCATCAAAAAGCGGAAGGATTTCTAAATATCCTACAACACACTTATACCATCTCCCTTTTAAAGCCGTTTTATAAAAATCTAGTTACAGAGATAAGAAAAGCCCCAAAAATTTATTTTCTTGATTTTGGATTGAGGAATTCGGTAATTAATAATTTTCTAAATTTTGATTCCCGGACTGATGGCGGAGAATTAATGGAAAATTTTGTTTTTAGGGAATTAACTTCTGCTTTTGAGGATTATAAGGTTAATTACTGGAGAACGACTGGTAAGGCCGAAGTTGATTTTGTCTTAAGTAAAAGTGGAAAATTAATTCCAATAGAAGTTAGGTTAAGTGAAGGAAAACTGGGGAAAAGCTTCTACAGTTTTTTAAAAAGCTACCAACCAGAAAAAGCTGTTATTGTAACTTTAGATAAATTCGCCAAACAAGTGATCAATAGAACAACTATTTATTGGGTGCCTGTTTTTTATTTTTAGCTTTAATTCAATTTTTACTTTAATTCAGCTTCTCTGTATCAACAGCAATCTCGCCAAAAGCCTGAAGCAGGGCATCCAGCGGCCATTGCTCAGTTTCAGCATAAAGAGCTAAATCGTAGTGATAATTAGCCCTGTTGGTTTCATAACTGCAGTTACCACAAGTTGTAAAAAAGTTATGCAGAAAATCTGCACACTCGGGAACCTGCCTACACCAATACTCTAAAGCTCCTTCATTAATTCCTGTTTTATTAATTCCTGTTTTATTGAACATTGTTTTTTAAATACTCACCGTAATAATTATTCCTAAGATTTCTATCCTAAGATTTCTATCCTAAGATTTCTAAAAATTATCCATCAAATATCAATCAGCACCTGTGCCTTCCAGCGGCCTTTAACCAGTTCCACTTCAAACATGTGCATAGTAATTGCTTTCACATCTACTTTAAATTCATGTTTTTCCGGGTTTAATTTCTCCCCAAAAGCTGTGCAGGTTAGCTCGTACTCTTTATTCCTTTGTTTAATTTCCATTTCAAACTTGCTGAAAATAAGCTGCTCTGAATCCTTGTAAAAAAGCAAATCATCAAGAAAGTCAAAAAGCAATTTTTCTATAGTGCTGTTTTTTTCTTTGATTCTTTTTCTAAGCACGGGCTTTACTTTCTTTAAGTTTACCTGCGCGTCCTCCACCGCCAGCCCGCATTGTATAAATAAATCAGGTAAATTCCCAGCTTCAGCCATAAAAAGGACATCAGCTGTATGCTCAAGATATTTGTACGATGCCTTGACCATTTTTTCTTAATTTTCTTTTTATCTTTTTGCTAGTTGACTACTCTTCTAACTGGTTACTCTTCTAGGTGGTTACTCTTCTAACTGGCTACTCCTTAACCAGAACTGCCTTAATCCTCCTCACTCCTGCTGCGCTGGACTGCTCTTCAATAATCTTAAACATGCCCAATTCCTTTGTGTTCCTGACATGCGGGCCCATGCAGATTTCCTTTGAATAGCTGCCTATGGTGTAAACAGAAACGCGTTCAGGATATTTGGCTTTAAACTCGCCATGCGCACCTGAACTTAAAGCTTCTTTCAGCAGCATTTCTTCCCTCTTGACATCTACGCCTAATTTAATCATCCTGTTAACTTCATCTTCAACAGCTCTGATTTCCTGCGCTGTTAACTTGCGCTCAAAATTAAAATCAAATCTCAGCCGCTTAGGAGTAATATTGCTGCCCCTTTGCGATATATCTGCAGAAAGAACCCTGCGTAAAGCTTCATTGAGCAGATGCGTGGCTGTATGCAGCTTAGTCGTTTCTGCGGAAGCATCACTCAGCCCGCCCTTGAATTTCTGCTCTGCTCCGGCTCTGGAGATTTCCTGATGCTTCTGCTGCTCTAAATTAAACGCTTCCACTGTGCCCGAAGTAAATTTAACCCCTCTTTCCAAGGCCAATTCCTTAGTCATCTCTATAGGAAAACCGTAACTTTGGAACAATAGGAATGCATCCTTGCCATTTACTTCTTTAACCTTGCCTTTTACAAACAAATTTTCAAATTCTCCCAACCCTTTCTCCAAAGTCTGAGCGAATTTATCTTCTTCTTTTTTCAATTCTTCCAGAACAAATTTTTTCTTCTCTTTCAACAAGGCATGCTCTTCTTCATAAATAGAAATGACCACCTCAGCCAACTTCCGGCAGAACCCCTTTCCTGCTCCAAGCTGATGCCCATGGCGGATGATACGGCGGATAAACCTTCTTAAGATATAGCCTTGGTCAACATTGGAAGGGACTACTCCACGTTCATCACCCAGAATGAATACAGCCGCCCGAATATGGTCGGCAATGATGCGCATCTCCTTTGTTTTCTTTACGTACTTCTGTTTAATGATTTCTTCAATCTTCTGTATAATCGGCCAGAATAATTCCGTGCGGTAATTGTCATCATATCCCTGCAGAACAGCAGCAGTCCTTTCCACGCCCAGGCCCGTATCTACACATTTTATTTTCAGAGGCAGAAACTTTCCTTCTTTAGTTTTATTATACTCTATAAAAACATCATTCCATATTTCTACCCAGCGTGCATCATCAGGGTTAAATTTCTTAGGTGCAGGCTCTTTAGCTGACCAGTAGAACATTTCCGTATCCGGTCCACACGGGCCAGTTTCTCCTGCCGGACCCCACCAGTTGTTTTTCTTAGGTAAGAAAGCAATTCTTTGAGAAGGAATTCCTGCTTTTAACCAGGCTTGGGCAGATTCTTCATCTTTAGGGGCATCTTGATCTCCGGCAAAACAGCTCACCGCCAAACGTTCTTTGGGCAGCTTTAATTTTTTTGTGAGAAATTCAAAACTCATCCCTATGGCTTCTTTCTTAAAATAATCGCCAAAACTCCAGTTGCCGAGCATCTCAAAAAAAGTATGATGAACATTATCGCCGACTTCTTCAATGTCGTCCGTCCTCAGGCATTTCTGCACGTCAGCAATTCTTTTGCCCAACGGATGGGGCTGGCCAAGCAGGAAGGGGACCAAAGGGTGCATGCCTGCAGTAGTAAAGAGGACGGTTGGATCATTTTCAGGAATTAAAGAAGCAGAAGGGATAACTGCATGCCCCTTGCTTTTGAAATAATCCAGATATTTCTTTTTAAGCTCTTTTGCTTTCATGGTCCAGAAGAAAATTAGATGGTTTTATATATTTTTAGTTAAATTGGCACAGGATATTTCGTGAGTGATTGCTGGAGTCAGACCAACCGAAAACTCGCTGTTCTTTAAAATGTATATTAACTGTATTTTTGGAGCGTTTTCGGACCTTAATCTTCAGTATATTGTGTCCCCTTAGTCGGACATTCTTGGCCTTGCCATCACTCACTTTTTGGACTGTGCCGTTAAATTTTTAGCTGAAACCAGCAGAATGTTTTTAAATAAACTTTAACTTCCTGCTAAGCTATGAATTTCGCTGAATATAGCCATAAGGAAATTGAGCCGCAGATTCTTCAGTACTGGAGATCACATAAAACTGTTGAAAATCTGCGTGAGAAGAACAGAAAAGGGAAGAAATTCTACTTTTTACAGGGGCCGCCGTACACTTCCGGTAAAATCCATCTGGGAACGGCCTGGAACACTGTACTAAAAGACGTAGCTTTGCGCTACAAAAGAGCCCGGGGCCTTAATGTCTGGGACAGGAATGGGTATGACGTCCACGGCCTGCCCACAGAGCATAAAGTCATGGCTGAATTTAACCTCAAAACCAAGGAGGATATTGAAAAATTTACGGTCGGCAGGTTCATCAGAGAATGCGAACGATTTTCCCACGAGATGAGCAAAGGTATGACTAAGGACTTCCAGCGGCTGGGAGTAACATTAGACTATACTGATTCTTACATGGCCCTGAAAAACGAATACATGGAAGGAGAATGGTGGCTGGTTAAAAAAGCCTGGGAGAAAAATCGTCTATACCTGGGAGAAAAAGTAATGACCTGGTGTGCAAACTGTGAAACCGCTGTAGCCAAGCATGAATGCGAGTATAAAAATGTAGAAGAGGACTCTATTTTCCTTAAGTTTCCCGTAAAGCAAGAGTCGAGTAAAGATGTACGGTCAGGTCAAGACATAAGTAAAAAGACAAACAAAAAAAGCGCTGCTAAAAGCATTGCAAAAGACACGAAAGAAAGAAAGCAAGAAAACAAAAAAGAAAATAAAAGCAGCGGAAAAGAGCTAAAAGAATTCTTAGTCATCTGGACGACAACTCCCTGGACGATTCCTTTTAACCTGGGGATTATGGTCAATCCCGAGTTAGATTATGTTAAGGCAAAGGTTGATGATGAAATCTGGATTTTGGGAAAAGGATTAGCGGCTCCATTTGTGCAAGCCGTGCTAAATAAAAAACTGCAAATTGTCAGCGAATTTAAAGGCAGTGAGCTGGAAGGCTTAGAGTATGTACATCCCTTTTCCAGACAAATGCCCCAATATGCTGAATTAAAGAAAAAGCATCCTAATGTTCATACTGTAGTCTTATCTGAAGAATATGTTGATTTCTCTGCCGGAACTGGTTTAGTGCATATGGCTCCCGGCTGCGGCCCTGAGGATTATGAAGTAGGCAGAAAATATGGGCTTCCTCCATTTAACACTCTTAGCCAAAGGGGGGAATTTACCGAAAACACACCTGCTTTCTCGGGAAGGGCGGCTAAGAAGGATGATGCTAAATTCACTGCCGATTTGGAGAAAACCGGCTGCCTGGTTGCATCCACCAAAGTTGAGCACGAATATCCGCACTGCTGGAGGTGCAAGAAAGGCGTTGTTTTCAGGACAACAAAACAATGGTTCTTTAAGATTGAAGATCTAAGAGACGACATGATCAAAGCTAATCAGAAAGTCAACTGGATGCCTAAAACTCAAGCCTTTGACTCCTGGACAGCTAACCTCAAAGACAATTCCATCACCAGGCAGAGATATTGGGGCACTCCCGTACCGATCTGGAAATGCAGCCGGAAGGGCTGTGAGCAGGTTGAGGTTATCGGCTCTGTCGCAGAGCTGAAGAAAAAAGCCGGGGAGAAGAAAAAAGGGAAAGATAATGCCAACAAGGAAGATAAAGTGGACAAAAGAGGGAAAAGCGGAGGTTCAGTAAGCATCCCTGACGACTTGCACAGGCCGTGGATTGATGAAGTCAAGTGGCCATGCAAATGCGGAAAAGGACAAATGGTCAGAATACCCGATATCATCGATGTCTGGATAGATGCCGGAACAGCATCATGGAGCTGCTTATATTACCCTGCCCGGGAAGATTATTTCAAAAGCTTATATCCCGCGGACCTGATTTTGGAAGCCACTGAGCAGGTCAGGTTATGGTTCAGCATGCTTTCCATCTGCTCGCAGATAGCCTTCGGAAGGAATAGTTACAGCAATGTTTACATGCACGGAATGCTCCGGGACATAGAAGGGCTAAAGATGAGCAAATCGCAGGGCAACATCATTTCTCCTGATGAACTTGTAGAGAAATATGGTGCCGACGTGCTTAGATATTACATGTGCCAGACCAATGCCGGACAGGACATCAATTTCAGCTGGGAAGAATGCAGCACAAAAGCAAGGCTGTTACAGGTTCTTTGGAATATCCATAAGCTGCTCATCAATCTTGCCCGGGAGAATAAAGTCAATCCCTTCAGGCTGGACAGAACGCTTATGAATAACATTCTGGATACGGAAGAAAAATACATCTTCTCTAGGCTTAATTCAACCATTAAAAATGTAACTGCCCTTCTTGAGCGGTATAGCCTGGACTGTGCTATAACCCCGCTTGAAGAATTATATTTAGAGCTTTCCAGGACATACATCCAGATGGTGCGTGAGAAAAGCTCGTTAGGCGAAGAGCAGGATAAGGAAGCCTCCATGTTTACCATTGCCCATGTGCTTTTAGAGACATTAAAAATGTTCAGCATTTATGCGCCCTTTGTCTGCGAAGCACTTTACCTTAACCTCAAAGAAGAATTTGGCTTAAAAGAAGAAAGCATTTCCCATTACCGCTGGCCGGAAGCTGACGAGAAGAAAATCAACAGGAAATTAGAGCAGCAAATTGATACTACAAAAGGCATCATCCAGGCAGCATTGAATGCAAGGGAAAGAAGCAGGCTGGGGTTAAGGTGGCCAATCAAAGAGCTGGTCATAGCGACGCAAAGCAGCGGTATTATTGAAACAGCAGAATCCCTCCGTGAGATTATCAAAAAACAGACTAATGTCAAAAGCATCAGCATCATGGAAAATCTCCCCGGGGTAAAAACAGAAATCAAGCCTGATTACGGAAGGATTGGTCCGGTTTACGGGAAACTCTCCCCGCAGGTAATCGCCAGGCTGACCATAGACAGCCCCCAGACCATCCTTAGCCACCTGCAGAAAGAAAGCTGCTATAAATTTACAATAGAGGGCAGGGAAGTTAGTATCACTAGAGACATGCTGGACATAAAGCATAAAGTTCCTCAGCCGTACGCAGATGCAGAATTCAAAAACGGCACAGCTTACCTCAATCTGGAAAGAAGCGAAGAGCTGGAAGCAGAAGGGTTTGCCCGCGAAATAATGAGGAACATACAGGAGATGCGTAAAAAAGCCGGCCTGCAGAAGTCAGACAGGATTTCTGTGTACATTAAATCAAGCGGGAAAATGGGGCCAAAGCTGGAAAAATACAAATCGGACATCAAAGAAAAAATCGGTGCAGAAAAAATTAAAATCTCTGCCATCCCGTCGGTAAAAAAACACCAGCAAAGCAGCGAGTTCAAAGTCAAAAATGAGGAATTTACAATTTGGTTTGATAAACTATAAGACTGCAGAAACAATATGCAGAAACAATAAAAACATAAAATAAACATAAAAAAAGCAAATATAAAGGAAGTAAAAGCAAACATAAAGGAGGTAAAAGCAAACATAAAAGAGGTAAAAGCAAGCATAAAGGAGGTGCATGAGAAAAATGGTAAAATACAGAAATTTGTTTTTAGTGTATTTGTTTTCAATAATAACTTTTGGAATTTATGCCATTTTTACTGGGCTGTTTCCACAAAAAATGAAATCAACAGCTTAGGAGCAAAAATCCCTACGGCCTGGCTGATAATAATTCCCATTGCTAATCTTTATTGGGCGTACAAATACTGCGAAGGCTTTTCCCAGAAAGTGAAAAAAGACAAGAATACACTGCTTTGGTTCATCTTGTTTGTTCTGGTAGGAATAATCATGCCGGCGATAGTCCAGTCGGAATTGAATAAATTAGCCAAGAAACAGTAAGCTGTTTTTTGTTTTATACCAAATGACTTAAATTTTTAGACTGATTGAGTCATTTGGTATATCTAAAAGGCATTAATTTTGTCCAAAAATTAATGTCTTTTACTATAATGTTGTTCTTTTTTTTCTTTTTTTTGTAATTTTTTTGTAAGTTTCTTTTTTGTTAGAAAACATTTTTAAACAAACTGCCATCCTTTCTCATTGCAGCGGAGTAGGGCAGCTAGGAGTGCCCGCAGGGCTCATATAAGTTAAAAGCAATGGCCGACCAAAAGGGCCGTTGGCTACAAGAAAATAAAAAACTATTTTCAGTCGTAAATAAAGCTTTCATACTTTATTTACGAAAACAAAGGGGAACCCTGAGGTCGGAGGTTCAAATCCTCCCTCCGCTATTTTATCTTGTTTTAAACAAATAGGATTTTTAAACAAATGGAATACCAAACCAATATTCTTAGCCTGTACTGCCGGGAAACAAAGCGTTACCCTTTCCTCACCCGCGAGGAAGAAGCCTACCTGGACGAAGAAATAATGCTGAGAAGAAAGGCATTGCTTGAAGCTCTGTCTTCCTACGACGCAGCGTTTGTCAGAGAATATCTTGCTGCCAAAAACGCCAGAAAACTAAGCGCTAGAAAAAACGATTTCTTTGGAGGCTATAAATACTCCAAAAGGGAAGTCACTCAAAAAAGCGAAACTGAATGTCAAAAAAGTGAAGCTGAAGGGAAAGAAGCTGAAGGAGAAGAAGCTGAAGAAAGCAAAGCTGAAGACCGGCTGGAGAAGAACTTTAGAAAAATAAATGGAGCTAAAGCAGGGAAGAAATCGGGAATAAATTTAGGTGAACTGAGCAGGCAGTGCTTACAAAAATTGGATGAAGAGATTGCCTACCTTGCTTACTCGGGACTAGTTGATTATGGAAAGAATAATTATGGAAAGAACAACAACTATTATGGAAAGAACAACCATTCAGGAAGAAATAACTATTCAAGAAGAAATTCAAATGGCCGAAACGGCCGGAACCAAGGCCAGGAGTTGCAGGCAAGAGAAAAATTACAAGAACATAAAAGTAACATAGAGCGTCTAGTTGCCGAATGGAAAAAATCCTGTCAGCCTTACATAGTGTCTAACCTGCGCCTGGCGATGGGCATTTCCAGAAAATACCGTTACCGCGGTTTGGAGCTGGGAGATTTAGTGCAGGAAGGCAATATCGGACTCCTTAAGGCTACAGACAGGTATGATCCTTCCCGGGGCGCAAAATTTTCAACTTACGCAGGCTGGTGGATACGCTGCTGCATTGTCAGAGCCATTGCTGAGAAGGGAAGGAACGTCAGAATTCCTGTTCATACTTCTGATGCTCTTTATAAAATAAACAGAGCTAAAGCAGTTTTGTTCACGCAGAAAGGGTCTGCATCCGATGAAGATATTGCTCAGCGCACAGGACTCCCAATGCACGTCATACAAAAAATCAGTGGATTTTTAGGGCTGGAGCTGTCTTTGGACAATTTTTTAGATCCAGACGACCCAGCTACTTTTGAAGACAGGCTTGCTGATGGGCGCTACAGCCCGGAAGACGAAGCACGTGAGCAGGAATCGAAGGCTAAAGTTGAGAGAATTTTGCAGTGCCTGCCCCCGCACACCCGCTACGTCATTGAAAAAAGGTATGGGTTCGGAGGAAGGAGCTGCACATTAAGAGAGCTGGGAAACGAAGCAGCTATTTCCAAGAACAAAATCTCCAGGGAAAGAGTCAGGCAGCTGCAGAAAGAAGCTGAAAGGAAATTAAGAAGGAAAATGGGACTTTCTTCAGAGTTAAGTGATTTCATGTGAACTACTCCGGGCTGCGCTCCGGTGAGGCGGGAGAAATCTTCTGGGATGCCAACAGGGCACGAAACGGCTGTCGAACCGCCATTTTTGTTGTTATTTTTGCAAGATTTTGTTGTTATTTTTGCAAGAAAATGGAAAAATCACTCATAAATTAAACTGTACCTCCAAAACGTAATTATTCAGCTTCCTGAATCAAGTCATTTCATTCGTGCAGAGTCACTCTGTTCCTAGTTTGCTTACCAGCAAAAGTCAAAATGCTTAACGCATTTCGACGTTCAGCAAAGTCGTTAGGGTCACTTTGTTCCCGAGTTGCCTGTCAGCAACCTTGGTCGTGATACATTCACTATACATTCATGTACCTCCTTCAGAGGCTTTGGCAAAATCCTTGCAATGATTATCGTCAGTCAATCCGACGTTGTCATGGAAGGGATTTTGGCATTAATTTTCAGTATATGGCTCTACCAAATTCACTTATTGACCCTGACGCAAGAAATACGAAAACTATCGTATTTCTGCGCAGAAAATAAGTCGTTGCTTATTTTCTTGCGACGACTTTGCTTCACAAAGCTGAATAATTACTCCAAAACCAAATAAATATAAACTCTGATAATATCCTTCCACTATGCGTGAACATAAAAAACGCGGACATGAAAATGAGCATGAACGCCGGGAAAAACATGAATTTTGGAAAAGATTAGGTGAAAAAGTAGAGCATTACAATGCCAAGCTGATACCTTTCGCTCTTGTTCTTCTTGCTGCAATTATTATCTACGAGCTTTTTCTGCATTATGAAAATCATACTCTTGAGCTGGTTGTAAAGATCCTGGACGGCTTGGTGATAGCTGTTTTTGTGGTAGATCTATTTTTCCTTGCAATCCGAGCTAAAAGCGTAAGATTTTTTTTCAGGAATTCCTGGCTGGATGTCTTAGCGGTTTTTCCTTTCTCTTTGTTTTTTGAGATGGTTAATGCTCTTTATAGGGTAGTTGTCGCCACGGAAAGGATAGCTCTGGGGCAGGCTGTTGCCCACGAGACTATAGAGGTAGGCAAGGAAGTAAGCAAAGAGGCCCGTATTTTGTCAAAAAGCGGAAAAGCGGCAAAAGTAATCAGGATAATAGCCCGCATAGTCAGAATTGTTACTAAATCACGTTTTTTTACCAGGTTTCATCATGCCCGGCACCATGCTCAAAAGCAGGGCGGAAAAAGAAAAGAAAAAGATGGAAAAAAAGAAAAAGATAAGAGAAAAAAAGAAGATAAAAAAGAATTAAGAAACAGAAAAAATAACCTCTTCAAAACCTAGTGTGTACAACCCAAAAGTATAAAAATACTTTCTCTTTCCCAAGCTAAACATGAATCCGATTAAAGTGGTTTGCAAGAATTGCGGCCGTCAGGCGCCGGCAGATACTTTTAAGCTGCATTACAAGTATAAAATGATGGTCTGCCCGGAGTGTTTCAGCGGAAAGACTGAGCAGAAAAAAGAGCAAATGAAGAAAGAGCAGGCTCAGCCACAAAAACCAGCGGGCTGGGATAAAGAAGATGAGTACCTTGAGCGGATGGTGGCGGTGAAGAAAAGAGAAGAGCCACAGTTTTCAAGGATTCCGGGCACAGACCAGATTAAGCTAGTTTGTGTTCATTGCAAGTATTCTTTTAAGTACAATCCTGTTAAAAATATGCCCGGAGCATGCCCCTATTGCAATGGCAGCATCCCTAAAATAAGGGGGGAAAGCTTGTATTAGGCTGCAAGAGACATAGCAGGTAAAGGTTTATAATCTAATTGAGAATTCTTTTAGCTAAATGTCAAGGAAAGTATTGGGTAGAGTTATACGGGGGAAAAGCTTAAAGAAGTCAAAACGTTCATCAAAATATTCTAACTGCAACCGTAAGAAACGGCTCAGAAAAAAGCTGAGGGGCTATATCCCTTTTGAAACTCTGATTAAACTGTTACAGCAGTCCAACAAAAAGCAGGATGTTTTGCATGTAAAAAGCTTGGCGATTAATGAAAAGAAAAGCAGGAAAAGGCAAAAGGAGACGAAACAGAAAAGCAATAAAGAGTGGAAAAGCAGTAAGAAACCGAAAGATGAGTTTGTCCCCTTGCGTGAATTACTGAGGAGAATAAATAAGAAAAAGAAGTGGGCGGGAAGCAAAAGAAGTGAACAGGAAGCAAAAGATAAAGAAAAACGGGGTTTTCCTTCCTGCTCTTGTTGTTCTTGACTTAATGTTGTTCTTGACTTAAAAATGTTTAGCTTGCTTCTGGCTCTGAACTTTCTTTTAACTTTCTCTTAACTTTCTCTTACTAAATCAGGTAAAGAATCTCTGTACGTGTCTTGTTTTTCCTGTAGCCGGCGCTGGTTTGCAATACCAGCAGTTATCATTTTAATAAGATCTTCTCTGTTAATATCTACGCCCATAATGATTGTTGTTTGTTTTTCATCCGCACCCTTTAAGTATAGAGAATAAGCGCTTAAGGCAGTTAACGCAGCTGTGGGAGCAACGATGACAAGTGAAGAATAACTAAGGCAATTTACTAACTGGGATCCATCGGTAAAGATGACTCTGAAGTAATCTCCAACGGTTCTTCTATAGCTTGTTTGCTCTTCTTTGCTTCCGCAAAAGATAATTGGTTTTTCATCCCCCAGATATGTTAAAGCCAGCTCTGGAAACGTTGTTTTCGGGATTCCTCTGACACGGGCGTAAGCTGCCAGTGTAACTAATGTTCTTGCAGGAATCGTACTTTGTTGGTATAAGCTGTAGAGATGCTGGCGGATGTTAGGAAGAGCCTCATCACAAAAGGCCTTTCGGTTTGTTCGGAGGTCATCCTGAATTTTTCTGGCATCATCGGCAGTGAACCCGGAACTGAGGATTTCGCCTAACGCAGTAGCCATCCAGTAATTTTTTGGCTGTGCTTGAAGGAAGAATTGTTCCAGAACGTGTTTTGTAGCTGAAGAATCCATGAAAGGCTGGCTTGGATAGCCATTCGTAAGGAGCTTTTCAAGTTCTCCAGGGCTAATCTCAACATCCAGCCCAATACTAAAATAAGGGCGGACCATTCTAAGGGGGGATTCTTCTTGTTGTTCCTTGGCGCCTCTTGAGATTGTATCTAAAAACTGCAGGTAAGCTCCTACCTGGGGTTGTAAAGCGGGATGAACTTTTTCAAGGAGGAGTTCTTCTATTCTTCTTTTTCCGGTTTGTGTTGCAGGGCGATGGAAAACTAAGTCTTTAGCATCAACAAGCCATTTTTGACAAAGATAAGTGCAGCAATCTCTAATGATTTCTCCAAAAGTTTCATTTTCTCTTCCAGTTAATTCGCTTCCTTCTGAGGAGCCGGCTTCAACGACGGAATAAAAGTCCCCATAAGCAACTCTCAATGTTTGTTCTTGTCTTTGTTGTAGAGAACTTTGTTGTAGAGAACTATGAGCAGGTTTCCTCGGTGGTTCTCCAGCCAGCTTAAATCCCATTACTGTTCCTGACTGACGTCGTGGCTCTTCCGCTGATTTATTATATACTGCTCTCCCGGGAGATGCGTAATCAACCGTATCAGGTTTTTTGGTTGGGTCCATTGTGTTTGTTTTAAAGCATGATGTTTGTTATTTCTAAGCAATGTATTTAAGTAATATATTTAAGTAACATACTTATACATTTTATTTATAAACTTTTCTAGGATTTACTACTCGCTAATAACATATTAGTTTTAACGAGTTGGTTCAAAACGTGTTGGTATACTTTGGCGCTACTATAAATCCAAA
>JBFMFP010000002.1:0-50746 GCA_040751885.1 Nanobdellota archaeon | reverse complement strand
AAAACCATTGTGGTGTTTATATAAACACTACAAGTATATAAATTTTTCGCAAATTTCAGGTAAATCCGTCTAAGAAATAGAAGAGAATCTGTAGTGACTAAGATTTACACAAAATTCAGGTAATTAATAATTTAAACTTGACTTTATTCCTGCTTTACATTCTTATCTACAGCGGCGTTTATCTCGGTGTCTTTTACCTAGGCCAGTTTTTCTTTAAAGAAGAAAAAAAAGCTTTTTTTATTTCCTGTTTAAGTGCGATAGCCATTAGTATTTCATTAGACGGTACAGATCTTACAAAATTAGTTTTGGTGCCGGCTACGACAGGTTGGTTATTTGCAATCATCGCTTTAAATTTCTATTTGCGAAGGAAAAAAGGCTGGGCATTTTTATTCGCCGGCCTTTCTTCTATGTTCCAGTTCTTGGTAGGGGGCATTATCTTTTTTATCTTTGTTGTAGATATTCTCCTGACTAAACCGCTGTTCGGTAAGGAAAAAATAAAGGATTTACTTAAATCCGGCCTTTTTATTTTTATTTCCGGCTTAACCATTATCCCTCTTGCCGGTACCGATTTTTCCATTATAAATACTCACTATTCCAAATATGTTTATTATATTTACGGGAAATTTCTGCATGCGGGCCATCTCATGCCTTCAGAATTCGGCTTTTTCCGCTATTTCTCTTTTTTTCTATTTTTGATAATATTTTTTATTGCCTTCAAAAAAACAGAGATAAGTTTTGGACTCAAAGAAAAGATCAAGCATTTTGTTTACGCTGTCTTCTTTCTTTGTCTTATGGGGACGATCTTTGTAGAGGTAATCCCAATCACAACTATAACTAAAATGCAGCTATTCAGAAGCACGATATTGGTTATGTTGTTAGGGCATCTTTTTATTGGCAATTATATTTATGATAAGATTGTAAAAGCAAAGAGTAAGCTAGAAAAGATTTTCTTTATGCTTTTCCCGCTTGTTTTAATATCCATTCATTTATTAGCCGCGCTAGCTTTGGTTTTCCTAGCCCGAGAGTTTATGCTCTCCCGTTTAAAAATGAATGTTTTTGCCGAACTAGAAAAAAGAAAAAGAATGGCCATCAGTCTTTTAATTCTTGTTTTCTTAGCTCTCTCTGCTGGCCTTTTCTTTTTCTATCCAAGCTTAAGGCCAGTCTTGCCCAAAACCACACATACTTGGCTAGCTTATATTATTTTGCCGGTCCTATTTTACTTAATCGCCGTCAATTTACTTTTCATAAAAAGAAACAAGATTTGCTTAGCAATATTATTTTTACTTATCATTGGGTTTTTCTTCCAGTTTTCCCATTATTTTAACGAAGATAAGAATTATAAAGAGATGGTCTCTTATGTGAGAGGTAATACTAAAGCGGAAGAAATCTTTCTGATCCCACCATTTGAAGATCGCCTTCGAATAGATTTAGAAAGAGCTGTAGTAGTTGATAAACGTTACCCTTACACAGATAAAGCTTTAATTCAATGGTATGGGCGGTTTGTGGATATTAGCAATAATCAGATCAAAAAGCCGGACATCGGAGAATTTGGAAAAGCAGAAGAGGGTTATAACTCTTTGAAAGAAAGTGATCTCTTTCGACTGAGTGATAAATATTCTTTTAAGTATGCTTTGTTTAAAAAGCCGAAAGAATTGAACTTGCCTAAATTTTTTGAAAATGAAGAATACATTGTTTACCTATTGCCTGAGAACAGGGGGGAAAAAAATATATACTTAAATAGCCCATCCTTTAAAAAACAATTAAAGTCATGATACAAATAACCGCTTCCTTAATGTGTGCCAGTCAACTTTATTTATATAGAGATTTCCATGCCTTGCTGAAAGCCGGAATTGACATGTTTCATTTTGATATAATGGATGGTGAATTTGTGGAAAATATTGCTTTGAATATAGACTTGATCAAGGAACTCAGAGCCCTGACGCATAAAAAGTTTGACGCTCACTTGATGGTCAGACATCCCTCTAAATACATCAAACGCCTGAAAGAGGCGGGGATTAATATTGTCTGTTTCCATATTGAATCAGAAGATGACCCTTATTATGTAATTGACCTGATCAAAAGAGAAGGGATGGAAGCCGGCCTAGCGATTAACCCGGAAACATCTTGGGAAAAAATTTCTCCTTATTTGGCAGAAATTAAATACTTAATGTTTATGACAGTTAAACCGGGGTATACTTCCCAAAAATTTGAAAATTCCATTTTATATAAGATTGACCACTTCCAACGGTATGCTAGAAAGAAGAGAATAGCTGTAAAGATTATTGCTGACGGCTCTATCAACCCGGAAATATTAAAGCTACTTCATGAACGGGGAGTGGAAATATTCGTGGGGGGAACATCAGGCTTATTTAATAGTGAAGGCTTCAATAACAATTTAGAAATCTTAAGGCAAAGAGATAAAATCCAGACAAATTAGGAAATGTTAATAATCAACCACCGGGTCAATTCAATCAAAGACTTAGAGAACACACCGCAGGATTACGGGGTAGAAGTAGATATTAGAGTTTATGCAGACCGTTTAATCTTAAATCACGAGCCTTTTTTAGAAGGAGAGAATTTTGAAGAATTTCTTAAGCATTACCATCATTCATTTATCATTTTTGACATAAAATGTGAGGGGATTGAAAGGGCAGTAATTAATCTAGCCGAGAAATATAAAATAAAAAAGTATTTTTTATTGGGGGTGACTCCTCCATCCATTTTTAAGCTAATTAACCAAGGAATAAGTAAAATCGCGGTGCGTTTTTCAGAATTCGAGTCGATTGAAACCTGTCTTAATCTTAAGAGGAAGGTGGATTGGGTCTTTGTGGATAACTTAACCCGCTTACCTTTGGAGAAAAATGCTTTTAAAATATTAAAAAAGTATTTCAAAATTTGTATTGTTTCCCCGGAATTATTAAAAAGGGATGAAATTGAAAAAACCAAAGAAATCCTGAAACACAATCATGTGGACGCAGTATTAACTGATAAAATTGAGATGTGGGCAAGATGAAAGTCATCATTCCTATGGCTGGTAAAGGGAAACGTTATAATGAGGTCTATTTTAATACCCCCAAACCTTTGATAGAAATCGACGGAAAACCAATGATTGAGCATGTGGTAAACCTCTTCTCTCCGGAAGATGAATTTATCTTTATCTGCAATGAAACGGATTTGGAGAAAACAAATCTGAGACAGGTGCTTCAAGGCATTTCCCCAAACGGAAAGATAATTGCCGTGAGTTTTGAAAAAATTAGATATGGCCCCGTTTATTCCTGTGCCGAAGCGTTTGATCTGATTAATGATGACGAAGAAGTTATAGTCAACTATTGTGATTTTACCCAAAAATGGGATTATAAAAATTTTTTACATACAGTCCGCACTAAACGTTGTGATGGAGCTATTCCTTCTTTCCGCGGCTTTCATCCTGCTTCTTTGGGAGACACCTATTATGCTTATATGAAAATTGATGAGAACAATTATGTTACAGAACTTAGAGAAAAAGAGTCTTTTTCGGAAAATCGGATGGAAGATTTCAGCTCAACGGGAACTTATTATTTCAAAAAAGGTGCTTTATTAAAAGAATACGCCAAAAGAGTGATAGAAACTGGTTTTAATGTGAAAGGAGAAGCTTACTTAACTTTACCCTTCATTCTAATGTTACGGGATGGATTAAAAATTCTCAATTACGAAGTTAATAAATTTATTTGTTGGGGAACTCCTCGGGATTATGAAATTTACAAATTCTGGTCAGAATTTTTTTTCTCCTGCTCAGGACAGGTGGTGGGATTTAATAATGTCAACATAAAAACAACTAATATTTTTCCTCTGGCTGGGGATGAAAGAACATTTATCAGCCTAGGGATGAACCTCCCAGACTTCTTGATTCCAGTTATGAACCAGCCGTTGATTTCACTCACTGTTAATTCTCATCCTAAAGGAATTAATAATATTTTTCTTTACCTAGAAAAGCACAAAGAGGAATTTAAAGTAGACTCCTTGCTTAAACAAATCTTCCATGGAGGAAAAATTATTTATCTCCCTGCTAAAACGGGCGGGAATGCAGAGACAATTCTTTATGCCGAAAACGAAGTAGAAAAAAAATCCCCGGTGTGTATTTCAGGTAACAATTATATCTTAAGATACGACGAAAGAAAACTTAGCCATCTTTTTGAGAATGAAAAAGTAGATGTTATCATCCTTACTTTCACCCATCATGAATGTGTTTTGCGCAACCCTTATAAGTATGCTTATGTGCTGGTTGACAACAATAAAGCTTTATTTATTTCCGAAAAAGAACAAATTTCTCCTCACCCTTATCGGGACCATGCAGTAACGGGGACAGTCATTTACCGCCAAGCTTCTGATCTTTTTGAATCAATTAAAGAAATGCTTCTAGAACTAAAAGAGAAAAAAAGTTACTTTACTACGGCTATTAATAAATTAATTGAAAAAGGAAAAAATGTAGTCGTCTTCGAAGTGGATAAATTTATCTCTTTAAATTCGCCTTTGGATTACCAAGAATTCGTTTACTGGCAGGATTATTTTGATAGTCTACCTTATCATCCTTATAGTAAGATGGTGCATTAAATTATGGCTAATGTTATCCCCTTGGCAGGAGTAGGATCACGTTTTCCTAAAGAAATTTATCCTCTGCCCAAGCCTTTAATCCCTGTTTCTGGAGCACCGATGATCGTTCAAGCTATCCGCAGTATGCCATCCAGTGACAAATGGATTTTCATCGTCCGGCAGGAGCATATAAAAAAACATAATATTGATGAAGCGATTAAAAAAGAAGTTCCTGAAGCAATTATTATTGCTGTAAATAAAACTACCTTAGGACAGGCTAATACCTGCCTTCTTGCCCAGGGCTATCTTTTGCCTAATGAGCCATTATTCATTGCTGCCTGTGATAATAGTTGTAGTTATGACCAAGAAGAATATAAGAAACTTTGCCAGGATTCCGGTGTTGACTGTATTGTTTGGACCTTTACACACATGGAAAAAATGCGGCAGAAGCCGCAAGCCTATGGCTGGGTTAAATTAAATGAAGACGGCTTAACAATTGCAGACATGTCAGTAAAAAAACCTATTTCTGATGACCCTTATTACGATCATGCGGTTGTTGCCTCCTTCACTTTTAAGAGGGCCCAAGATTTTTTTGACGCCGTTAGCCTGATGATTAAAGAAAACTATCGTATCAACAATGAATTTTACATTGATACTGTGCCCATTTTTCTTAAAAAAATGAATAAGCGTTCAGTTATCTTTGATGTTGACCAGTGGATTTGCTGGGGCACTCCTGAAGAGCTGAAAGAATATGAATGCTGGGAGAAGTTTTTTAAAAACAAGCAGCAATTTGATGAAAAAACCCAGAATAAAGAGCAGTATTTATTCTGGAAGAGGTATTTTGAATCATGAAAAAAACGACCCCCCCAGAAACAAAAGTGAAGCCTAAACTGTCCATCGTCATTCCAGCTTATAATGAGAACAAAAATATCCCTCTGATTCTCCAAGGATACGCAGAAGTTATCAGTAACCTTAATGCAGAGTTAATTATAGTGAATAATGGCTCCACAGACAACTCCCAGCAGATTCTTGAAGAAGAGTTGAAAAAACCGAGATATATCTTTGCTAAGACTATTCTTATCCCAAGAAACGCAGGCTATGGAAACGGTATTGTCGCCGGCCTGAAACACTGCCGGGGGGAAATCTTAGCCTATTCCCACGCGGATATGCAGTGTGATCCTCTTGATGTAATTCGAGGCTATGAGATTATATCTAAAGAAGAAAAGCCAGAGAACTGTTTTGTCAAAGGGAAGAGAAGAGAAAGAAAAATTATTCCTCAATTATTAACTACTTGCTTTCAAATCATAACTTCTGTGTTATTCTTTAAAAATTTCTATGAAATAAATGCCCAACCTAAGGTTTTTCCCCGCCGATTTCTGGAAAAATTAAATTACATTCCTCTAGATTTTAATCTTGATTTTTATTTCTTTTATAAAGCAAAAAAGGAAAAGTTTAAAGTGATCCATATGCCTGTAGATTATGTTGATAGAAGATACGGGGAATCAAAATGGGCGTTTAGCCATCTTTCTAAGCTAAAAACTGTAGGGAAGTTTATCCGCTATATCCTCGCTTTAAGATTCTTCGGAGAAGAAAAAGCCTTCAAGATTATTTTCCAAAAAAACAATATTTAAAATGTTTCTTCAAGAATATTCAGTTAAAGGGAAGGAAAACAAATTAAAAAATGTTGGTGATGTAGCTGCCGCCAGAGAATATTTTTACAGGAAAAAACCAAATAATTTAGTTTTTCTCTTGAAAAAAAGATATAGTTGGATGAATAAGCACATCAAAAAAGGAGATAAAGTTCTGGAAGTGGGCTGTGGGATGGGTATCTCCAAGGAGTTTCTCAGAAAAGACTTTAACTTGATTCTCTCCGACGTGGAAAAACACCCTTGGGTAGATCACGTTGTAGATGCTTTGAAAACAAATTTTCCTGGTTGTTCTTTTGATGTGGTTTTCTGCAGCAATATGATTCATCATCTAGCATTTCCGAGGAAATTTTTTGTAGAAATGTCCAGAATTCTTAAACCAGGAGGAAAACTGCTGATACAAGAAATTAACTGTTCTTTGATGTGTCGAGTTATGCTGCGCCTTTTGAGGCATGAAGGCTGGTCGTTTAAGAAAGACCCGTTTAATCCGAAGGAACCGATGAATGAGCCGGCAGACCCTTGGTCAGGTAACAATGCGATTCCTAACCTGCTTTTTGATAATCAAGAAAAATTTGAAAAAAATATTCCTGAATTTAAGATAAAAGAACAAAAGTTCTCAGAATTTCTTATTTTACCTCTTTCTGGAGGTGTGACAGCTAAAGCAAAAACAATAGACCCGCCTTTTTTTCTTTTAAAAGGAATCGATAAGATAGATGGGTTGCTGGTTTCCTTAATGCCGAAGGTATTTGCCTTGCAAAGAAGGGTGGTTCTTGGTAAAATATGAACTTAAAACAATAAAATTTTAAAGGAGGGGTGAATTTTTCTTGATATGAGAATTGCCTTGATTTGGCCCAGGGGTTTTGATCCAAAGTATGTTATGCCCCTTTCTTTAGGCTACCTTAAAAGCAATTTAGATCCGAAAAGATATAAAGTTAAGCTCATCGATTGTGCTTTAAAAAACATCTCGGCTAACTCACTAGAATTTCGGAAAATAATTGAAGGGTTTAAACCAGAAGTAGTTGGAGTTTCCTGCTGGTCACCAACCTATAATGAAGCAATAAACATCCTACAGGAGATAAAAAATTTTGACAAGAAGACAATAACCGTAATTGGAGGAGCTCATGTTACTTCCTATCCAGAACCGGCTTTAGAAAACAAAGCAGTGGACTTTGTCTTTCGGGGGGAGGCAGAACTCTCCTTCCCTTTGTTCTTAAAGGAATTGGAAAAAAAAGAGCCGGACTGGAGTAAAATTAAAGGTTTATACTTTCGAAATAAAGCCGGAGAATTGATCAAAAATGAAATGGAAAGGGAATCAAACCTAGATAAAATAAAATTTCCAGACTATGATGCTATGAACTTAGAGTTATATCTTAAAAAAGACTATCGTTATAATACGTTCCATAAAAAAAATGCTCCTATCTGGATAACCCGGGGCTGCCCTTACTGTTGCCAGTTTTGCTCCGCTTCATTGCAAAACGGAAAACTTGTCCGGAAACATTCTATTAATTATATCATTGATTGGGTGAAGTATCTTTATTATCAAAAAGGAATTAAACAGATTAATATTATTGATGATAATTTTACATTTGATATTGATTATGCTAAAAATTTTTGTAAAGCAATGATTGACCTTAATTTAAAAGACTTGCATTTCGGAACACCAAATGGTATTCGTTTCCAACGCACAGATCTAGAATTGCTTCGGCTAATGAAAAAGGCTGGATGGGAAACTCTTTTTATTGCCCCAGAAAGCGGTTCTGTAAAAACTTTGGCCAAGATGGGCAAATATCTCGATCCATCAACAATTCCAGAAAAAGTAAAAGAGATCAGAAGAGCAGGATTAAAAGTAAATGGGTGTTTCATCATTGGTTACCCCGGCGAAACCAAAGAAGACCTTAAAGAAACCTCAAAACTGATTAGAAAAAGCCATTTCAATTTTTTCTTTTTAAATAACTTCCAGCCTTTGCCGGGAACGCCCATTTACGAAGAATTATTGCAGACAGGAGAAATTCCTAAGGGGCTGCTCCCAAAAGATTATTCTAGCGGGGAGAGAGCTTATACTCCCCAAGAACTAAAAGATTTTAATTTTCCGGCTTTTGTTTTTAAAGAATATTTGTTTTTAGCTTTAAGCAACCCAATTAACATCCCTTATATGCTTAAACTTATCAGCCCGCCGATGATCTTTTCTAAGGTTTATCTTAACCTTAAAAGTATGATAAAAAAAATCCTTCTCCAGAAAAAAGAATTAAAAGAATTAAGCAGGATATTTTAATTATAATTTTCGGACTTATTCTTTGATAAATTTTCGCCAATATTCCACCGAGGTTCTTAAATCATCCAGCACCCGGCTTTCAAAAGGTTCCCGCTCCCGGAAAGAAAGCTCTAACAAAAGGAGAGTTTCTGAAGCGCCGCCTTGCTCTAAAGCTCGAATTACTTTTTCTGGGTAGATGCAACCTTTTTTATTATATTCAGGCGTAAAAGGATGATGTCCCGATTTATCTTCTAAACTTTGCTTCAAATGAATCAAAGATGCTTCTTTAGCAAACTCTTTAAGCCAGGCATAAGGATCAGAATCTTGGGCATGGGGGGAAGATATATCACCGTGATCGACATCTAAACAGAGTTTGATGGGAATAGCGCTGTCTTTAAGAAGAGTCTGGATTCTTTTAGTTTTTTCTATGGTCTCACCGTATTCCCGAGCAATAGACATGGGCTCCCAAGATAGATACTTCATTTCTTTGTTATGTGCATAAACAGCGATTTCTTTCCAAGCTTCAACTGTTTGTTTCAATCGCATCTCCCTCTTTACTGGATTTTTGACATCAAAATAAGACATAATCCCAAAATGACTAGAAGCATTTGTTGCCCCAACAGCCACCCCAAAATCAATAAATTTCTTAAACCAATTAACCCAATATCTTCTTACTTGTGGATCAGGATGGGAAAAATGATTAACGCGGGTAAAAGCACCGGTCATGATACTATCGATCTGGACACCATATCTTTGGCATTGAGAATTGATTCTTTTGGCATAGTCGTCAAGAATTGTCTCATCAAGATAAAGGTTGATTAAATCAGCGGTGAGCTGGACATATCTTAAGCCGAGATCTTCACCAATAAGTTTAATCCACTCTTCAGGTAGAGGAAAACGGTTGAGAGCAAAGCCCGTATTAATGCCAAGTTTTAGTTTCATTTTAGTTACTTTAAGGGTTAATAATAACTTTTAAGCCAGTCATTTCCTTCATGACAGCAAGGCCTTGGTAAATTTGGCTTAAAGGGAATCGATGAGTAATCAGGCTTTTAACATTAACTTTACCAGAAACAATCAACTGCATAGCCAAAGCATTATGGCGAGGTGTAGAGCCATGAGAACCAGTGACAAAACATTCTTTGTAATGGATACTATTGGAAGAAATTTGGGCTTTCCTGGCTTCTTTGGGCAGACCACCAAATAAATTAACATATCCCCTCTTTGCGACTAATTCAATTGCCTGCTCATGAGCTTCTACGGAAGGACACATTGTAAATACCACATCTACCCCTGTCTTCTCTGTTATTTCGCTTATTCTCTCTTTAAGATCGTTTCTCTTGGGATTGATATAAAAATCAGCGCCAAAACTTCTTGCTAAATCAAGACGGTCGTCATCTATTTCTGCTAAAATCACTTTTGATGCTCCTAAGGCTTTAGCAGCCATTATCCCCAAACACCCCATTGGACCTCCCCCGATAAGCAGGACACTTTTTCCCCTTTTCATCTGCACTAACTCAAAGCCGTTAAGAACACAGGCTAATGGTTCCATCAATGCTGCCTCGTCATAACTTACAGCATCTGGAACTTTAACGATTGGACCATAATTAACTATCATCGGCTCTAAAAGGCAGTATTCTGCAAAGCCACCTGGAAACTGATATCCCAGGGCATAGTTTTCATCACAGCAATTGCCCATCCCCTTTGTGCAGAAATTGCAAATTCCGCAGGGCACATCTGCGCCTAAGGCAATCCTTTCTCCCGGAGAAAAGTTCTTTACATCACCACCAACAGCAATAATCTCTCCAGCTATCTCATGTCCAATTACCGCTGGATATCTCACGCGGGAATTGCCGGATCTAAGAATGCGCAAATCTGAGCCGCAGAGAGCACAGGAATGAACCCTCAAAAGAATTGTTCCAGCTTTGACTTTTGGCTTTTCTATCTTTTCCAGCCTCAAGTCATTGAGGTTGTGCATTACCGCCGCATTCATCATTTCTAACATTTTTTCCTCCTCCAAACGTCAATTCGTCATCAATTTTATTTTGTACAATTAATTAGTATTTAATTCATTCCATTAAAAATACCCCTTTGCAATAATTTTTATATTTTTTCTCATGCAGATAATCAAATACTTCCTTAATTTCAGAAAGTTTGAATCGATGGCTGATTACCGGAGATGCTCTTATTTTCCCTGAAGCAAGATTTTCCAAAGTTTCACGCCATTCATTTTCTTCTGATACAATTAATGAGTTCCAACTTCCAACAAGAATGATTTCTTTCCTTAATATCTTTTGGAAATTTTTTTCTTTAAATAAAACATCCCCCTTTGGATTCCCCACCATGGAAATTAGTCCGGATTTCTTAACCACACCAACAGCCAGTTCTTGAAAAACATTTGCGCCGCTGCATTCTAAGACAATATCTGCTGCTTCTGATTCAATCACCTTTTCCACTATACTATCACAATGCTTGTTTTCCAGATTAATTGCGTAATCAACCCCACCCATCTCCTTAGCTAGCTTTAGTTTGTAGTTATTCCTATCTACGCCGACCACCGTGCTTGCACTGTTTATCTTAGCCCATTTTGCCGCAAAAAGACCGATCGGTCCGAGACCAAAGACTACGACAGTATCCCCTAGTTTAATTTTCCCTCTCTTGACTCCCCTCAAGGCTACCGCCATTGGTTCGACCAACGCTGCTTCCTCAAAGGAAATATTATCAGGTATTTTTAAAACATTTTCTGCCGGGCATTTAATAAATTCGGCAAAACCGCCATCACATCTGGAACCCAGGTAATTATAATTATCACAGAGGTTATCTTTTCCTTCTTTGCAATAAATGCACTGGCCACAAGATAGTAATGGATACACTGTAACTCTGTCATTAATAGCTACGTTTGTGACATTGCTACCAATTTCAGAAACAACCCCTGCCAGCTCATGTCCAGGAATGGTGGGGAAGCTGTAGGTTCCCTTAGTTTTAATTCGCGGGATATCTGAGCCACAAATTCCTGCACATTTTACCGCTATGAGGACCTCTCTTTCATTTATCTCCGAGATTTTAACTTCTTCGTATCGAATATCCCCTACTCCGTATAAGACGCCTGCAAAGGCCATTTTACTTTAAAAATCATAAAAGTACTTATAAGGTTTATCAAAAAAGGTTCTGTAAATGGTAGTGTATCATGGAGTGAACCCCTAAAGTTGGACACCTAGAAAAGTTCTAAAAGCATAAGAAAAGAACTATAAATGAGGTGTCAAACATGGGAAAAAAGAGAACGTTTACTAAGGAATTTAAGCAGTCCATTCTTCAGGAACTTGAAACAAAACCTGCTGCTTCTATATGCAGGGAATTCTATATGCAGGGAATATAACCTCCAGCCACAGTTGATTAATCGCTGGAAGCGGGAATATGAATCCAATCCTAGAGAGGCATTTAGCGGTCGAGGTAAGACATGGAGAGATGAAGCTAAGCTCGCTGAATATAATAGCACATCTCATTAATTTCAAAACTTTTATATACTAATTCTACTTTCCTTCTTGATGAGGTGATTTACAATGTGGAATCTTCCCAAAGGTGATAGTTTTTTACCGAACACAACTCTGAAGCAACTTCAGGAAATGTATAAACAAGAAGCAAAAGCAAAGCCGAAATTACGGCTTTTAGCTGCAATCCATAGGAAAAAGGGCAAAAGTATTGATGACATTGCGCATCAGGTTAACATCTCCCGTAACACTGTTCATGGTTGGCTAAGAAATTTTTCACGACGAGGCATCCAGGCAAAAGATAGCATTAAACAGTCGGGCCGACCGGCAACCCTTACCATCTCCCAAAGAAAAAATCTTGTCAAAGATCTTGAACATGGTCCTCCACACAATCGCACAGGTTTATGGACGACAAAAGAGCTCAAAGATTTGCTCAAAAAGAAGTATCATATTGAATTTGTTCATCAGCATGTGTGGAGGTTATTGGTTTCTCTCGGATTCTCTATGCAACGGCCTAGAAAACAGCACTATAGAAAGCCAAGTGAAGAAGAAATACTGCTTTTTTAAAAAAAAGCAAGACAAAAGGCAAGATATTATCAGAGAAAAGGGTTTGTTGTAGGCACGCAGGATGAGGCCACATTTGGTTTAATTCCTCCTGTCATGAGGGGATGGGCTCGGCGAGGAAGCCATCCTGTCGTCAAAATAAACCATAAAAATGAGTGTACAAATGTATTTGGTGCACGAAGTGCAAAGAGCTTTGTTTATTTTTTCAGAAAGAGGAAAAGACAAAAGCAGTTTATTGAGTTTCTGGAAAAACTCAGAAAGAGATGGGGAAAGTTCTTGCTTTTTGTCGACGGTGCAAGGGCACATGACGGAGCAAAAGTAAGAGCCTACCTCAAAGCACACGGAAAGACAGTCAAGATTGAACACTTCCCAAAGTATTCTCCGGAAGAAAATCCCACAGAACAATGCTGGAAGCCGGGAAGGAATGCACTGGCAAATAGGGTAATCCCATCACTTGATGCAGCAAAGTACCGCTTAAGAAGAACTTTTGACAACACTAAAGCTATGCCAAAAATGTTTGAATATTTAAGAGATTAACTATAATACGCTATCGCGTGTCCTGTTTTTCTTAGAACAGCAAGCCATGACCATTGTTTATTCTGTTTATCGTGCACAAAAGACCACATTTCACCATATTCTACAATATCGTTCCTACGACTTGGCGGCATTGTATAACAGATTGGAAGCAGGATTTTTTTTCCAACCACCGCAATACCATTGATACAGCAACGCCGTACACGCGATGCGTTCCCCGCAAGCTGGAACGCTCTTAGAGAATAAAAGCCTTTCTATCAGTCATTTACTAACACTACCATCCATAAATATGCTTTTAAGAGCCTGCCGAAAACTTTGAACAATGCCGGTAAAGTTCATACCTCTTGTTTTTAAAAATTAGTTGATAGTCTTTTGTATTCAACCCTTTAAAACCATATTTCTTTTCTAATGGGCCCGCCAGGACGTAGTCAAAAGAGTATCTTCTCTTAGGTTCATTGATTATTTTGATTATGGTCTTTGTATCTTGTTGGGTCAATATATTTTCCATTTTTAAAGTTTGGTTATTTCTTCTAAAAAATGTTCCATGAACTAAATAGTGATAGGCGCTCCAAACCCCGGTTTTCTTTTCCGTGATCAAATCATTTATAACTAGGCTTTTATTTAAATTTAAAGTATTTATTATAAATCCATATCTTTCTAAGTTTTCAGCAATGCCGACTTCCGAAGAAAAGGCATTACCAATTATTACATAGTTATTCGTGTATAAAACAAGCAAGCTATTCTCATCAATATCCACTGTCATTATTATTTTTTCCGTGATGTTTTCTGTTTTTAAGTAACTGTACAATTCTCTTCTGCTTTCTTCAAAAGGGGGGATGGGATGGTACTGGGTTAAAGCAAGATTGGGCACTACGCTTATTACCAGAAGAATCATTAATAAAATAAAGGGGATGAATCTTCTGATCTTTCTTTCATTCTTAGATGGCGCCATTTCAACTAAAAGAGCCAGTTGAATTAAAACTATGAGCGCCAGTAATAAATCATTAAATTTATTAAAATGGAAGGGTGCTTGAGGGAAAGGAATGACCAGGTTAATATTCATCAAAATTAAAGAACTAATAAACAAACTAAGGGTTATCAAGAAATAATGGTTTTGCAGTAATAGCTTTGAATAATGAAAAATAGTTAA
Organism: Nanobdellota archaeon; assembly: GCA_040751885.1. Lineage (GTDB taxonomy): Archaea > Nanobdellota > Nanobdellia > Woesearchaeales > GW2011-AR9 > JBFMFP01. Next base: position 36,547 of record JBFMFP010000002.1, on the reverse strand, counting down.
CTTTGGGTGCTCTTTTTTGTTTAGATAAGTAAAAAGGATTAATGAGGCTAAGAAGAAAAATAAAAAATAAATGCTTAGTGTTAAATTGTCCTTTAATAAACCAAATTCTAACATAAACCTTTCAGGGTTAGAAGATAGTAATCCCTTTTTGGTGATAATTATTAAAGCAGGAATCCCAAAAATGACATACAGTACAAATGAGAATAGTCTTGGCTTGTATTTTTTTTTAATGGTTAATATCTGCAGGAATAAAAATGCCCCCCCAATTATTATCCACTGATAAAAGTAAGTATAAAAGTTTAAAGCCAGAAGAAAAGTAAATACTATTCTTTTTTTAAGATTAATCTCTTTAAACACCAGATAATAAATAATAATAAACGAGCCTATAAAGAGAGTCCAGGAGAACAGACCATGGTATAATCTAAATGAGTAAAAATAAGGGGTTAGTTCCTGCCCCATTGTAATTATAAGTTCTTTGGAAAAAAAACCTATTTTAATGCCGTGATATAAAAAATAAAAAGGATAAAGAAAAAAGAGGGGGTAAGCTACCACTATTATTGGCGACATGATGTTAAAATAGCGGTTCTTAGTTATGCTTGAAAATATGTAGAATAGTAGTAAAAATTTTATAAATGTTAAACTGATCAATGAGAAAAGATACATAAAATTAAGAGTCGATATTTTTAATAGCAAACCAAAAAACACCAAGGGAAATAATTCCAATATATATGCCTTCCCGGCAGTGTATTCCTTGATATAAGGATCGTTACCTTTAAATAAATGTTGGCTAAATGCGCTTATTTTTAGTCCGTATGCAAATAATTCATCAGGGCCAGGATGCCCATAAAATTTTCCTTCCCTTTCTGAAACTGTAAATAATTGTGTATTTGGCTGTTTTACCAAGAAATAAAGGTAATAGGAAGAAAATATAATTGAAAAGAATAGAAATATTAATATGATCTTCCAACTTATCTTTTCAAATTTCATTGTATTATTAATTGATAGCACCGGGGTTTGATAAGCTTTATAAAGATTTGGAAAGAAACAGTTATTGGGGTGGTTTAATGGAAGAAAAGACAAATCAAATTCCCTCTTCTGAAAAGGCAACAGAAAATGGCATCATTTCAACTAAAGATGTTTCCCCCGCCCAAAAGCTCTCTTTTACAGAAAACCTTAAGAAAAAAACTCTTTCCTTTTTAAGTGACAAATACAACCTTGTTTTTCTCCTTATCCTTTTCCTCGCTTTCCTAATTCGTTTGAAATATATTAGCCAGGAAAGCCTTTGGAATGATGCGGCTGTGCATTTGTGGCTTGCCATCAAAGTAACAAAGGCCCCCTCTTTATTTTTTAGTTGGGGTTATTTGCTTGGCGATTATGCCCCAATTCAAACACTTACTGCTCTTTTTTATTTGTTTACTAAAAACATTCTTCTCTCCGGGAAAATCGTTGCTATGCTCTATGCCCTGGCTGGTGTAATCTTCATGTATCTCCTGGGAACAGAATTAAAAAACAAATTTACTGGGCTAATAGCCACAGCTCTGCTAACATTTAATCATCTTTTTTGGTTTTACAGCATTCGGCCTTTAGCTGATTCACCGTTGTTAGTAACCACCATTATACTCCTGTATTGTATGATAAAGTTAGAACATACCAATAAGATTTTATGGGGTATTACTTCAGGAATAATGTTCTTGGCTGCTATGTTCACTAAAGCCCAATCTTCTTTGTACGTCTTTGCATTGGTGATTTACTATCTACTGTTTAAAAGAAAAGAAATGATCAAAAACAAGGCAGTTTTAGTTTCCTGGCTGATACCGGTAGGATCTGTTTTGGTAGCCCATTTTGTGGCTAAACTTTTATTCAAAATCAGGGGCCTAGACCGCATTTTCAATCTGTTTTTAGCGAGAAGAGGGATGCCTTTTGGCTTTGAAGCATTAGGGATGCTGGAATGGATCTTTTCCTGGTATTTAATCCCTTTTGTTGTTTTGGGAGCTTTATTTGTTATTTTCTATAAGAAAAAAGAATATTATTTTGGAATTATCCTCTTTTTATTTTATTGGCTGTTCTTTGAAATCAATGTTGACAACACTCAAGACCGCTATATGCTTCCTTTGCTTTCGGTTGCGGTTATCTTAGCCGCTTTCGCTTTGGATGAACTGGGTTCCTATATCTCTTTGTTTACCCATAAAGCGGTAAAATACTTTGTAGTCATAGGAGCAGTTCTGCTGATTAGCTGGAATTATTACCAGGTGGGGGACCCTCTGATCTACAACAAGTCTTTCAGCTATCTTGGCTATGAGGAAGCAGGAACTTGGCTGAAGGAAAACGTGCCGGAAAAGGATCCCATCTTTGCCGGGGAATACCGCTCTATCCGTTTATTTGCCGAACGGGAATTTGGCGGCCCTCCTCAAGACTTGGATTTAGGAGGAAGCATCTGGAATTTACGCAGCCCTTATCGTTACACTGAAAATTATGACAATGTCAGCCAGAAGAATTTTGAAGAGGATGTTAAAAATTTATCCCGGGAAAGCGATGTTTATCTTGAGGTTGATGTATGGGAGTATTACCAACCTAAATGGTACTGGCCAATTACTCAACAGAGTCTAGATTATTTCGGAAGTTTGGGTTTTAAACTGGTTAAAGTTGTGGAAAGAGATGTTCTTGTCGATGGGAACCCTCAGAAAATGCCAGTAATTTTTATTTTTAAAAAAGACAAAGAAATAAGCAAGGGAACAGATTAAATCATGAAGAAGAAAACGGGCACAATACAGGTGGATATGGATGGGCTCTGGACGAACTTGGAATATTATGGCTACAAGTCAGAGATTTACCCTGACGTGGTCTTTGAAAGCTCTATCCCGCGTTTCCTGGATTTATTTGCCAAGTATAACATAAGAGCAACTTTTTTTTTGGTTGGCAAAGATGGCGAATGCAAAAATAAAATTGGGCTGATTCGTGAAATAAGCAAAGCCGGTCATGAAATTGCCAATCACAGTTATTCTCACCGGTTTGGCTTTAGAAAACTTTCTTCGGGGGAAAAACTTTGGGAAATCAGTAAGGGAGAAGAAGTCATCCGTAAAATTACGGGAAAGAGGCCACTCGGTTTTAAGGCTCCCGGTTTTGACTTGGACGGAGAAATTTTGAAAATTCTGGAAGAGAGGGGATATCTTTACGATTCCTCAATAATTCCTACTCCCTTTTATCCCCTTATTTTGAGAATAAATCGCCTCTTTTCCGGAGGTGAGAAAAGAACCTATGGGCCAGGACATAGCTGGGTATTTGCGCCACACCGGCCTTACCATCCTTCCCCTGATAAAATAGTTAAAGAAGGAGAGATGCAGCTTAGGGAAGTTCCCTGTTCGGTGATGCCCTGGTTAAGGGTTCCTTTTCATCCCACTTTTGCCGCTAAGTTTGGCCGTTCATATTTTAACTTTGCTTACCAGATGAATAGCCAGTTCAGCCCTTACCTGAATTATGCCTTTCATGCGGCTGATCTCTCCGACGATTTGACTGACTCAAGGTTAGGTCACTTAAGCAAAATAAGTTTTCAAAAACGTTTCCCTCTTTGCGAAAAAATTATCGGAAAAATATCCCATGATTATGAAATAGTCACTACCCAAGATTTTGCAGAAGTGATTTAAAAATGGTTTAAAAAATGGAAAATTGTTCTCTTCTCGCTCAGGCGGATGAAAAAAAATATCAGGATTATGTAGATAATCACCCCGGTTCTGCTTTTGAACATACTCTCCTCTGGAAAGAAATACTGGAAGAAAACTTTGGCTTTAAGCCTTTATATGTTGTTTTTGAGGAAGGAGGGGGTACAATTAAAGGGGTTCTGCCTTTGTTCCTGGCCAAAAGCATCTTCGGCAAAAGGATTGTCTCAACCCCCTATGCTGTCCATACGGGGACATTGGCTGATAGTGAGGAGATAAGAGAAAAATTAATTCTTTTTGCCCGGGATTTGGCCCGGAGGGAAAAAGCTGGTTTTTTGGAGATTCGGGAAAAAGAAGAAAGAGCAAGTTTCAGGGAGTTTAAATTAAGGAAAGAGGTTTTTAATTTTTCCCTGCAATTGTCCGACAGCCCGGAGAGAGTTTGGAAAAAACTGCCTAAAGGGAGTGTGCGCTGGGGAATTAAAACCGCCCGGCAAAGCGGGTTAACCTGGAGAGTAGGAAATTCGGCAAAGGAGCTTAATGAATTTTATGACTTGTTTGTTTTGACCAGAAAATTCCGGGGAGTGCCCGGATATCCTTATTCTTATTTTGCAGAGATCATCAATAAGTTTGGAGACAAAGCAAAAATTTATCTCGCCATGTACGGGGAGAATCCGCTGGCTTCCATATTTTTGATTTTTTATAAAAAAGAGATGCGTTATGCCTTCGCCGGAGCAGTGCAGGACAGAAAAATGCTCAAGTTGCAGCCTTATCACCTGATCCTTTGGGAAGCCATTAAGGAAGCCTGTTTAAATGGATATGAGCAGTTTAATTTGGGAGGAGCTACATTGAATACAAACGAAGGCGGCTTGTATGAATTTAAGAAAAAATGGGCTGACAAAATCAGGGAAATTCCCCATTATTTTTACCTCTGCCAGTCTAAAGGCCCGCCTGCGGCAGACAATGCGGCGATGTTTAAAGCAGCCAGCGCAGTCTGGAAACGGCTGCCACTCAGGGCAGTAAAATTATTAAGCCCAAAAGTTATCAGGCAATTTGTCTGAGAACTGAAAACAATAAAATGGAAAAATAATATGGAAAAATACCTGATTTCCCTTCTGGAAGAAAAGGATTATGAGCAGTATAGGCAATTTGTAAAGGAAAATGAAGACGCTCTTTATGAACATAGTTTAGAGGTTAAAGAATTGGTAGAAAAGCATTTTAAGTTTAAGTCGGTATATTTAATCGCCAAGGAGAGAGAAAAAATCGTCGGTGCCCTTCCATTGTTTGAGGCAACAAGTTTTATCGAAGGAAAAAGAATGGTCTCCATCCCTTTTTTTCCTTTTGGTGGCGTAGTGGGAAAAGATGTGGAATGCAAAAAAAGATTATTGGAAAAAGCAAAAGAGCTTTCTTCCACGGCGGGATTTCTGGAAATCAGGCAGAAAAAGGAACTGGAGCAGGAATTAGCTGAGGGAATGGTGAGACAGTCGCTGATCACAGATTTTCTGCTCCCATTTAAGACTACGGAAGAAGAAACGTTTAAATCCTTGGACAAGCGGGTGCGTTATGACATTAAAAAAGCCCAAAAAAATAATTTGAAGGTAAAATTAGATAAAGAAGAAAAGCTATTAAATGACTTTTATAAAATCTATTTAAACACTAAGAAAAAAAGAGGGGTTCCAGCCTGGCCTTATGGCCTATTTAAGGAGGCTTTGGAAACATGCAATTGTTTGGTGGGCGTTACTTATCTGAAAGAAAAGCCGATAGCTTCGGCCTTTTTCTTTTTGCATCGGAAAGAAATAGAATATGGCTTTGCCGGGGCAGATTACAAATATGCCCACTTATGCCCTTATTATGTTTTGCTGTGGGAAGTTATTAAATTCGGAATTCAAAAGGGTTATAAGGTGCTTGATTTTGGCGGAACCACCAAAGAGCTCAATGAAGGCAACCTCTATGCTTTCAAGGAGAGATGGTGCAAAGAGAAAAGAGAAATACCTTATTATTTTTATGCTCAAAAAGAAAAAAATATTCCCTCGCTGGAAAAGTCATTTAGCCTATACAAATTTTACGGAAAAGCCTGGAGTTTGCTGCCCAAGGGGGTTATTCGAATCATTAGCCCTTTGGTGATTAGGCAGTTTAAGTAGAAATGTTTGAGGAGGAAAAAAGCACAAAATATAACAAAAATCCTTAATTTTAAGGGAAACTCGCCATAAAATGAATATCAAGCAGAAACTGGAAAAAGAATTGTCTTCTTTTTTAGGATTGAAGAACGCGGTTCTGTTCGGTTCCTGCCGGAATGCACTTTATACGCTGCTTCTGAGCCTAAAGCTTAAAGAAACCGATGAAGTTATTGTCCAGTCATTTATCTGTGAAAGTGTAATTGGGGCGGCGAGAAGAGCAGGAGCAAGGCCGGTTTTAGTGGACGTCAACGAGAAAACTTTTAATCTTGATTACAAATTAGTGGAAAAGAACATCCATAAGAACACTAAAGCCATTATTTTTGTCCACACCTACGGGAATCCCAGCGGAATTTCAGAAATAAAGCAGCTTTGTGAGAAGTACAATTTAATCCTGATTGAGGACATTGCCCATGCTTTGGGAGCAAGCTACGGGGGAAAATTGGCCGGAACTTTTGGGGATTATGCCGTTTACAGCTTTACCAAGCAGATGGTAAATTTTGGAGGAGGGGCTGTGATTACCAATCAAGATGTTCAAGCGATTAGAGATTTGCGTGATTCTTTTCAAAGCCGGCCTTCCTCGTTAGTTTATATAAAGAGGCTGTTTGCTTCGCTGTATGAAACGAGGGCTTTTTTTATTTCAAAGGTAATGATTTACTTGGTGAAGAAGAAAGAAGATTTAAAATTAACCAACTCTTTGGACCAAAGCTTTGAATGCAGCCGATTAGAAGCTTATTTTGCTTTGAGACAGATTAATTGTTTAAAAGATAATATTCAAAAAAGAAAGAGGAACTTTTTTTATTTAAATAAAAAAATAGTTGCTCAAATAGTCGTCAAAGACGCGGAATCGAGTTTTAATTATTTGTCATTTATTTTTCCTTCCGGAGTGGAGAGGAACAAAGCTTTAAAGAACAATTTTTTGTTTTCGCCTCCTTGGAGCGGTTCAGCAATTTCTGAGAGAATAGCTTTTGTGCCCAATTCTCCACAATTCACGAGAAGAAAATTGGACTCTTTTTGGAATGCTTATCACAAAAATTTATAAGCTTGCTCTATTGGATATGTATTAAGTTAATTAAGAGGTTGGTATAAATGGAAAATAATACAAAAGCAGTTTTTTTGGCTTTACTTTGTGCTTTAATTGTTTCTATAGCCCAGATACTGCTCAAGTTAGGAAGCACGAAGTTTAGTCTTTCTCTCAGCCAAATAAACAATTATCCTTTACTTATTGGAGCTGCACTTTATGTTCTTGGCTCTTTGGTGTATATTTACGCTTTTCGAATGGGAGAACTTTCAGTGGTTTACCCAGTGATGGCTTCCAGTTATGTTCTTGTTACTTTGCTTTCTGTTTATTTTTTAGGGGAAATCATTCTTGCTCAGAAGTGGGTGGGATTAAGCTTGATTACTTTAGGCGTGATTATTATCAGCAGAGGTAGCAAAAAATGAATATAATTTTAGCTTTAATTTTTATCTTCATCTCTTCAGTATTTGGTGCTTTTTCCACTTTAATGTTTAAACTTGGAGCGGCATTTAAAGTAAATTTTCGGAATAAGAAGCTGATTTGGGCTGTAACTTTAGCTGGAGTTTCTTTTTTATTTTATATCTACGCTTTAAAACAGGCCCCTTTAACTTTCATTTATCTTATAGCTTCGATTAGCTACCTTTGGGCAATCATTTTGGCAAAAGTGTTCTTAAAAGAGAAGATCAGCAAATTCAAGATAATCGGAATTTGCTTAATATTTTTGGGGATTTTTGTAATATATATTTGATTTATTTCCAACACTTTATTTTTCTTAAAATTTATAAATAAAAGCAATTAATTTTGTTTTTATGAAACTCTCTTTAATTGTTCCCTGCTATAACGAGGAAAAAGGAATTGAAAACCTCCACTCCCAGCTAAATCCCGTCCTGGAAAGTTTGTCTAAAGACTGGGAATTAGAGCTAATTTTTGTTGATGACGGAAGTAAAGACAGAACGTTAGAGCTGCTCAACCATTATTTTGGGAAGAAAAGCTATGTGAAAATTGTTCCGCATGAGATTAATAAAAACCTTGGAGCGGCGATGCGGACGGGTTTTGCCCAAGCGACGGGAGACATTATTGTTACCATGGACAGCGACTGCACTTATGACCCCAAGAATATCCCCAAAATGTTAAAGGTGCTTGACGAGGACACAGATATGGTCACGGCTTCACCATATCATCCTCTGGGAAACAATAACATTCCGAAACATCGCTTATTTCTCAGCAAATCCATAACGGGAATCTATTGTCTCTTGACCGGTTCCAGGATATACACTTTTACTGCTCTTTTCCGCGCCTACAAAAAGGAAGTAATCCAAAACGTTGCCTTTAAGTCGGATGATTTTTTAGCCACCGCTGAAATACTGATTTTAGCCCTCAATAAAGGATATAAAGTCAGGGAGTATCCCACCACGCTCAACACAAGAGCTTTTGGCGATTCAAAGATAAGGATGCTCAAAGTAATTAAGAGCCATTTTCTTTTTGCCTCCGGTCTCTTGTTTCTTAAATTATTTAAAAAGAAGAAATAGTTTCTTTAAAAATGAAAATTTGTACAATTCTAGGCACGAGACCGGAGATAATAAAATTATCCCCTTTAATCCCCTTATTAGACCAAGAATTTGAGCATATTCTGATACATACAGGCCAGCATTATGATTATAATATGGATAAAGTTTTCTTTGAGGAATTATGGTTAAGGGAACCGGATTATTTATTGAGGGTAGGTTCTGATAGTCAAGCAATACAAACAGCAAAGATGATGGTTAAAACTGAGAAAATTCTTTTACGAGAAAAACCGGATTGGGTAGTTGTATTTGCTGATCCAAATACCCCTCTAGCGGGAGCTTTGGTGGCAGCAAAATTACATCTCCCACTCATCCATCTGGAAGCGGGATGTCGCTCTTTTAATAAGGAGATGTCTGAGGAGATTAACCGGATTGTCTGTGACCATTGTGCAGATCTGCTGATAGCTCCCGATGAAAAAGCCCGCAAAAATCTGTTACGAGAAGGATTGCCGGAGGAAAGAATCCATGTAGCCGGGAGTATGGCAATTGAGGCTTCCCTCAGAAATGTTGCTTATGCCAGAGAAAAATCATTTATTCTCAAGGAAGAATGTTTGGAAAAAAACAGGTTTATTCTATTGACTATTCACCGCGCTGAAAACACAGATAATTTTGAAGTTTTAAAAGGAATGGTCAAAGCCGCTGAAGAAATCGCTGGGCATATACAGGTAGTGTTTCCCGTACATCCCAGAACCAGAAAAATATTGGCCGAACATAACCTGCATCCGTTCAAAATAAAATTAATTGAACCGCAAGGATATTTGGATTTCTTAAATCTATTAGATAACTGTTTATTTGTGATGAGCGATTCTGGCGGTATTCAGGAAGAAGCTGCAGCTTTAAATAAGCCTTGTTTGATTTTAAGAAATGAAACAGAGTGGACTTACCTCACGGATATCGGTAAAAATTTAATTGTTGGAACTGGGAGAGAAAAAATAGTAAATGACGCTATAGAGTTGATTAATAATACCGGCAAATTGCTGCAAATGAAGAATATTCAATTAAATTTAAATATTAACATTGCTAAAAAAATTGTTGAGATAATCAAAAATGAGCCTAAAAAATAAATCAATTCTTGTTACTGGAGGGGCCGGTTTTATCGGCTCGCATCTAGTCGACCGCTTGATTAAAGAAGAACCGGAAAAAATAACAGTAGCTTCTAACTTTTTTTTAGGCAAACCAGAAAATCTTGCCGAGGCCCAGCGAAATTTTCCGGAATTAAAAATTATTGGCTGCGATGTTTCAGATTATGAAGATATCAAAGACTGTATTGTTGATAACAAAATTGATGTTGTTTTTAATTTAGCGGTGATTCCTTTACCGACTTCTTTGGTCAGGCCGGAATGGACTATAAGGAAGAATATTGAGATGACCTTGAATATCTGCAAACTTTTGCGGGAAGATAAATTTAAAACTTTAATTCAGTTTTCTTCTTCAGAAGCGGTGGGAGGTGCAAAACAAGTTCCGATGAACGAAAATCATCCTTTGGATCCGGAAACTCCTTATGCAGCTTCAAAAGCGGCTACTGATCATATCGCTTTATCCTATCATCATACCTTTGGCTGTGAGGTTTCTGTTGTTAGGCCTTTTAATCAATATGGCCCAAGACAAAATGCCAAAAAATATGCTGGAATTATTCCTTTGGTCATCGGCAGAATGCTCAAAGGTGAAGATGTTTTCATTGATGGTGATGGAGAGCAAACGCGGGATTTCCTTTATGTTACAGATACGGCTGAAGCAACAATAATGATTAATAATAACCGGGTTACCCTAGGGAAGGTAATCAATATAGCCAGCGGAAAGGAGATTACAGTTAATGCTTTGATAAAGAAAATCGCTGAACTGTTAAATTATCGGAAGCCTTTTGTTTATCGGGAAGCCCGTCCAGGAGACGTGCGCCGACATGTGGCAGATATTTCTTTAGCTAGGCAATTAATTAACTGGGGGCCAAAAGTAAACTTTGAAGAAGGGCTAAGAAGGACAGCTGAATGGTATAAACAACACCCAGAGGTTTTTGAATGATCCACCCAACTGCCGATGTTTCTCCTCTCGCTAGAGTTGGAGTAAATGTCAAAATCTGGCATCAGGCCCAGGTCCGGGAAGGAGCAATAGTCGGGGATAATTGTATTCTAGCCAAGAATGTTTACATCGATAAAAATGTAGTAATTGGGGCTAATTGCAAAATCCAAAATAGTTCTTCCCTTTACCATGGCGCGGTTTTGGAAGAGAGTGTTTTTATCGGACCACATTGCGTTTTAGCAAATGATAAGTTTCCCCGGGCAGTTAATCCTGACGGCAGTCTTAAACAAGATAAAAATTGGGTGGAGGGGAAGATTTTAATTAAAGAAGGTGCTTCCCTTGGTGCAAGGGTAGTTGTTCTGCCTAATATTACGATTGGAAGGTTCGCTCTGGTTGGAGCTGGTTCAGTTGTTACCAAAGATGTTCCTGATTTTGGCTTGGTTTATGGTAATCCTGCTCGTTTACAAGGATATGTTTGCAAATGCGGGAGAAAACTGGAGGGGGGGAAGGAAGGAGGAGAAATGTGCCAAATTTGCGGGGATAAATCTTAGTTAAACAAACTTTATAAACCAAAATTCTGCTTTCAGTTTGAATGATTCCCATAGCTAAACCCCTCCTAGGAGAAGAAGAAAAAAAAGCGGTTCTGGAAGTTTTGGAGTCGGGACAGTTAGCCCGGGGAAAGAAAGTAGAAGAATTTGAGAAAGCCTTCGCTAGTTATATCAGCGTAAAGCATGCTATAGCCACTTCCAACGGTACCACTGCTTTGCATACAGCCTTATTGGCGCACGGGATAGGTAGCCAGGGAAAAGGTGAAGAAGATAAAGTTATTACGGAAGATGAGGTTATTACAACACCTTTTACCTTTATTGCTACAGCAAATGCGATAGTGATGGCCGGAGCAAAACCCGTTTTCGTTGACATTGAAGAAGATACATTTAACATAGATCCTAGTAAAATCAAAGCGGCAATAACACCAAGAACTAAAGCAGTCTTGCCAGTTCATTTGTACGGAAATCCGGCAAAAATGGACAAAATTCAGGAGATTGCCCAAAAACATAATTTAGTCATTATCGAAGATGCTTGTTTAGTTCCCGGCACTAAAATCTTCTGTTCTGATAGTTTTAAAAATATAGAAGATGTTAAAGAAGGGGATTTAGTTTGGACAAATAAAGGAAGATTAAAGAAAGTAACAAAAATTTTTGTCAGGGATATTAACGAAGAAATAATAAATCTGAAATATTACTATAACCGGCTTGGGTTAAAGCTTACGAAGAACCACGCATTATTAGTTCTTAATAAAAACTCAGAAAAACCAGGTTGGGTGTCAGCCCGGGATTTAAGAACAGATGATTTATTAGTCTTCTCAAAACCAAAATTCCCCTCCTGCCAACTTGAAGAATTTAAATTTATTAAACATCCAAATAATATTAAAAATAAATTTGAAGCAGTAAAGACAAATGAGGATTTCTTTAAATTAGCTGGTTTATTTTTAGCAGAAGGTAATGTAAACAAAAGAGGATTAATATTTTCACTAGGGCAGAAAGAGGCTGACTTAATAACTTTTATCGAAAACTGTGCTCAAGAAATTTTTAACAGAAAGGTTACTAAAACAATTGATAAACGAAATGAAGGGCTGCAATTAAGAATTAACGGCAACCAGATTGCTAGAGAATTTGAAGTGCTGTTTGGGAGAGGAGCTAAAAATAAAAAATTACCTGAGGCCTGGTTAGGCCTGAAAGAAAAATATGTATTAAAAATTTTAGAAGGTTTATTTTTGGGCGATGCACAACTGAGGAAAGAAAAATTAAATTTTGGTACAACCTCCATTGAATTGGCAAGGCAGGTATATTTATTGCTTATTTCATTAGGCTGCATTCCTTCTTTCGGTTTCACCAAAGGGGGGAAGGTAAAAATAAGAGGCAAAGAAATTACCCCTTCCGATTCTTGGCATTTATACTTAACTGGAAACGAAAGAAAATTACTTTATAAAAAATTAAGGGTTAAATCAAAAGAAAAAACAAGGCATACTTTTGGAAAGCAAGATTTGGATTTTGTATACACCCCTATCATAAATATCATGACCGAACATTACACAGGAAAGGTTTATAATCTTGAAGTTGAAGAAGACAATTCTTATTCTGTACTAAATGCGACTCTACATAATTGCCAGGCCCATGGCGCCGAATTCCAAGGAAAGAAAGTAGGTTCTTTCGGCACCGGATGCTTCTCTTTTTATCCCACAAAAAATATGACTACGGGGGAAGGAGGAATGATTACAACAAATGATGATAAAGTAGCAGCTAAGATAAGAAAAATCATTAATCATGGCTCGGAAAAAAAATATTTTCATGATTTTTTAGGATACAATTACCGAATGACGGATATCGCAGCAGCCATCGGGCTGGAGCAGTTAAAAAAGTTGAATAGCTTTAATGAAGAGAGAAAGAGAAATGCCAGATTTTTGAATGAAAAATTGGGCTTAATAAAAGGATTAATTCTACCGGAAATATCAGGTGGGAATGTTTTTCATCAGTACACGGTTAGGATTACCCCGGAATTTAGGAAGACCAGAGAAGAACTGATTAATTTTTTATCAGAAAAAGGGGTAAACAACTCAGTTTTTTACCCGCTTCCGGTTCATAAGCAAAGGGCATATAAGAGATATAATAAACATGGGTTTCCGGTGGCGGAGAAATTAGCTAAAGAAGTGCTTTCTTTACCAGTGCATCCTTCTTTAACTGAGGAAGATTTAAACTTGATAGTCAAAGCTTTTGAGGGACAGAAATACTGCAATGATTAACGTAGCAGTCATAGGGTTAGGAAATATGGGCAAGCATCATGCTAGAAATTATTCTATTATTCCCAATGCTCATTTAGTTGCTGTTTGTGATTTAAATGAAGAGCTGGCTAAGACAACTGCAGCAAAGTTTTCCTGTCGGGCTTATACCAATTACCAAGAAATGCTTGAGAATGAAGATATTAAAGCAGTTAGTATTGTTGTACCGACAAGCTTTCATAAAGAAGTGGCTTTGGAATGCATGAAAAGAAAGATCGATGTTTTAATAGAAAAGCCGATTGCTGATAGGATAACTGATGCTGAAGACATAATTAAAGAAGCTAAAGAAAAAGATTTAATTTTGCAAATAGGCCATATAGAGAGGTTTAATCCGGCTGTACAAAAATTAAAAGAGATAGTTGGGCAAGGTAAATTAGGAGAGGTTTCTTCTGTCATTGCTCGTCGTGTTGGAACAGTTCCTGTACAAATTAGGGATGCTAATGTTGTAGTAGATTTGGCTGTTCATGACATAGATATTATAAATTATATTTATGAGTCTACTCCTAATGAGATTTATAGTAATTTAGGGAAAGCAATGATAGAAAAGAGGGAAGATTATGCAGAAATTTTTATGAAGTATGGTAAAAAATCAGGATTTATCCAAGTAAATTGGATTACTCCTTTGAAAATAAGAAATTTGAGTGTTACTGGAAGTAAGGGCTATGCGGAGCTAAATTACATTACTCAAGAATTAGTTGTTTATGAGAGTAATTATACAAAGGAAATTGTTGATGAATATGGTGATTATGTGCTACACTTCGGAACTCCTAATCGTATTAATATTGATATAGATAATTCTGAACCGCTTAATTTAGAGTTAAGATCTTTTATTAATTCTGTTTTAACCAGACAGCAGCCTTTAGTTACAGGAAAAGTTGGTTTAGATGCATTAAAGATTGCTTTAGATGTTATGAACAATAAATTGTTTTAAAAAAAATTAAAGAAAAAAATTTAAATGGATAGAAAAATTATTTTTTTACTTGTTTTTGGAATAGTTATGTTTGGTATCCGCCTGTTTAACATTAATGAGGCAATTTATGATGATGAAAGCAATTTTGCTTACTCTCTAACAGTGATGGATGAATTTGGATTTAATCAGGATTATTATTCGCCCCAACCCCTGAATCTGGTATATAAACCATTCATTGCTTTGTTCGGTTTGGAAACCTGGGTATTCAGAATCGTGCCGTGGCTATTCGGAATAATCAATACAATTTTTGTTTATATTTTTGCTTGGAGGAATTGGGGTAAGAAGGCAGCTTTTTGGGCGGCATTTTTGATGTTAGTGGCTTTTTATCCAACGCTAGCTTCCTTGCAATTTGATGTGGAAGGGAATTTGGTAATGTTTTGTGTTCTGCTGATGTTTTTTTCTTATTTGGAATATGAAAAAGCAAAAAGCAAGGGGGCAGGTTTTTTCTGGCAGATTTTGGCTGGAATTGGGTTAGGGATAGCAGTTGTTTGTAAGTATAATGCAGTTTATTTAATTTTAGTTTTGGATTTGTATTCTTTGATTAGAAGAAAATGGAATTTTAAACAATCATTTAAAGACTTGTTTCTGATTTATTTAGCAGGGTTTATTCTTTTTTGTGGTTATATATTGTTAGCGATAATCGCTTCACCTAATTGGCTGGATTTTGTAGGCGTGACTTCGGGAACAAATACGGTGCAAATTAGTTTAAGCCGTTACCACCCCGGTTATTTTAGTTTATTAGGAGTTATGGTGTGTCTTATGTGGTCAACTCTTCTATTATTTGGATTTTATTTACTCTCCTTGTTTAAGAAGCCAAAGAAAAATTTATTATTATTACTATGGATTACTATTACTATTTTATTTTATACTTTCGGGATTACCTACGGTTCTATGGATCGCTATTTTATGCATACCATCCCTGCCTTGGCTGTTTTGGGAGGCATTTATGTTTCTAAAATTGATTTAAAGAAAAAACATTTATTTTTTAGCTCTTTGGTTTTGGGAGCGTTCACATTGTTTTTGTTTTTTGTGAACTCCTTGCCAGTAAAATATGTGGCCCGTTTTCCTGAGCTTTATTTTAATGAGCTGAAAAATTTAAATTTAAATTTTCTTTTTAGCTATACCTCCGCTTCCGGGCCGACTTTCGGAGTTAATTTTGCAACCATATTCTGGAGTTTTTTGATTGGTTTGGGGTGCTTGTTTTTGTACTTAGTTTTTAGCAAACGAAAGACAAACCTCAGCAGCTGGTTTTTTGTTGGATTTTTATCGGTTTCTTTGGCTTTTAATGTTTTTTTAGTTTCAGAGTATATTTTTCATCCGACGGGAGTTGACGTCAGTAAAGTGAAATGGGAGATGATTGATTATGTTAGAGAAAATAAATTGAGCTATCCAATTTATACCAATGACCAGGGCATACAGTGGTATTTCGAGCATAATTATCTTTGGCGAAATAAAATCACTGATGGATTTGGTGACAATGAAATCGGTTCGGACATAACTAAGGTAGAAAAAAGAATTAAAAAAGTAAGGGGGACGATATTATTACTGCACTGGCCGCCGCTGCCGGAAAAAAGCCCGGCCTGGGAAGTTGTTAAATTATGTAAGTTTAAAAGGCAGTTTTATTCAAAAAAGATTTTAATTGGAGAAATTTATACTTGTTGACGTTTTTATAATTCTTTGAAATAATCGATGTCTTCTATGTCGTTTTCATGATGTTGCTGAAGGAAGAAATTTAACATAGATTAAATTTCTTCAAGAGAATTCCGATTTCATCTTTTGACAACAATCTTCCATTGTTTATATCTAGTCTTTCTTTTATATCTTTTGTTTTAATAACAAGACTTGTCCGAAAGTGGGGTATTCTAGGTTTTTTCAAGATATACAATTCTCCCAAATCCATAAGAAATTCTTTTTCCTCTTCGGTGATCAATTGTTCATCTAGTTTTTCACCTGGCCGGATCCCAATTGTTTTTATTTTAATATCTTCAGGTTTGTGCCCATATTGGGGGGCAATTTTCTCAATCATAACTTCAGCAAGATCAATAATTTTGATTTTATCCATTTTAAGGATAAAAATATCTCTCCCTTTTGCTAGAGATGCAGTCTTTAGTACCAAATTTACTGCTTCCGGCATAGACATAAAAAATCTGACCATTTCTTTTGAAGTAATGGTTACGGGACCGCCCCGCTTTATTTGTCTTTTAAATATAGGTATTACGGAAGCAATAGAATCCAAAACATTGCCAAATCTGACACAGGAAAATTTGGTCTTACACCAATCCCCGATATCCGCGGTCATGACTAATTTTTCTGAAAGTAATTTAGTGGCTCCCATGGTGTTAATCGGATTAACCGCTTTATCGGTGCTGATAGTAATAAATTTGTCAACTTGTTCATCCCGAGCAACTCCAACAAGGTTTTGGGTTCCAATAACGTTGGTATAAACTGCTTCAAATGGATTGTATTCACATAAAGGAACATGTTTTAAAGCAGCAGCATGGAAAATAATATCGGTGCCTCTGACTGCCATTCGTAACCTTTCTCTATCTCTGATATCACCAACAAGGGTTCTAATTAAAGGGGAATTTAATCTCTGTTGAAGATAGAATAAGCCTGATTCATTATTATCAAAAACTTTGATTCGTTTAGGATTGTATTTTATTAATTGTTTGACTATTTCACTACCAATGGAACCACATCCGCCGGTAATAAGAATGTCTTTTTTATAGAAGGTATCTTTTAAAGTATTCCCTTTTGATATTAGGCTGTTATAAATTTGTTCTAGTTTCATCCTTTTAGTTCGGCTAAACTTTCTTTTATTTTTTCTTTAACTTCTTTTATCTGTTCATTTGTCAGAGCGGGATAAAAAGGGATAATGAGTGTTTCTTTGCTTAGTTTTTCAGCGATAGGAAAGGTTCCTTTTTGGTAGCCAAATTTCTCTTTATAAAAGGGTTGGAGATGGATGCAGGGAAAAAAATAAGCTTTGCTTTGGATTCCTTTTTCGTTCAGTTTTTGGATTAGCTTATCTCTTATTTTTTCCTTTACTCTAAGGGGAAAGACAAACCAGGTGGAAATGTTTTCTGGTTTTATTTTTGGTAAAATAATATCTTCTATTTCTGAAAGTTCCTCAATGTATTTTGAGGCGACTTCCTGTCTTTTTTTTATTAAAAAATCAATTTTGTTTAATTGAGCTATACCTAAAGCAGCGCTCATCTCATCTAATCGATAATTGTAACCCAGTTTATCATGAGTCAGCCACTGCAGATCATTGCTTCTGCCTTGATTGGAAGCGCTTTTGCAATATTCATAGATTTCTTTGTTATCAGTTACAATCATCCCGCCTTCCCCGGTTGTCATCTGTTTATTTGGATAGAAAGCAAAAACTGCTACATCTCCGAAAGTTCCAACCTTTCTGCCATGATGGGTAGCGTTAATGGATTCGCAAGCATCTTCAATAACCTTAAGGTGATGTTTTTTAGCAATTTTCATAATTTTGGTCATGTCACAGCTTTGCCCAAAGATATGGGGTACAAGGAGAGCTTTGGTTTTGGGGGTAATGGCTGCTTCTATTTTATCAGGGTCGATGTTGAAGGTGTCTTCTTCTACGTCTACAAAAACAGGGGTGGCTCTCTCGTAGAGAATACAATTAGCTGAAGCAATAAATGAAAAAGGGGAAGTAATTACTTCGTCACCTTCTTTAAGGCCGAGGGCGCGGATACAGAGATGCAATCCAGATGTGCCGGAATTTACACCAACAGCATATTTTGTACCGATAGTTTTAGCAAATTTCTGTTCGAATTCTCGGATTTTTGGACCCAAGCTAAGGACACCAGATTTTAAAACAGCAGTTACATTTTCAATGTCATCTTCGGCAATATGGGGTTGGGCCAAAGGTATGCTAGGGGATTTCAGCTCTTGTTTTTCTATTCCAGTTACTTTGGCGGGGATGCCGTAGGCAACAACATTACTAGGGATATCTTGGTTGACGAAGGAATGCGCACCAATAATAGCATTTTCGCCAATAGATATATCAGGCATGATTGTACTATGGCTGCCAATCTTCGCTCCTTTTTTAATAACAATTTTGCCTTGCTTATCATCAATGGTAGAAAGGGAATAAATAGAGCAATGGCTGCCGATCTGGACGTCATCTCCAATTTCTACCCCATGTTTTGCATTAATATAGGTGAAGGCACCGATATCCACTCTTTTTCCTAGTTTAAGGTTTTCCGGATGCTGAACCATCCAGTTCCATTGAGTTAGTTTACCGTGCTCTATCACGGGAGGCTGCCAGTCTTCAAACCTCTCTTGCTTCTCCATGCTAATTTTGTGACAAAAGTATTTTTAAAGGTTGTTAATTAGGGTTCTGGAATCGCATCTCTTTTTTCATAAGTCTTTTAAACGGTCTTTTGTTAGAATAATTATGTCGTTGATAATTGCTGGAAAAAGTGATCTTGGCCATCTTTTTTTATTTGGGAAGAATGATTTTCCGTCTTATGAACTATATCTAGGACTGTTTGATAAGGAAGAGATAAACCAGAAATTAATGGACTTGCCGGATTATATCAAAATAAGTTCTATCCACAATCCTGCCCGAGTAAAAGTCGGGGGAAAAATTTATTCTTTCGATTTAAGTGAACCCGGTGAGATAGGAGAAGAGTCCCTAAAAAGTTTAAAAGGAACAATCCGGTTGGCGAAAACTGTGGAGGCAAAAAGAGCAATTATTCATGGAGCAACTTATAATCCATTTAAACAAAGTCGGGAAGAAGCTTTAAATTTGTTGGCTATGAGAATTAAGTCTTTATTTAATGGGGGGATTAGCTTCTCTTTTGAGACTGATGCTCTTTGGCATAATCTTTTTTATCAAAGGAGAGCTTTGCTGACCTCCGCGGAAGATTTTTTGGAATTAGATTCCATTTTGCAGGGAAAATTAAAAATAACCGCTGATATAGAACATCTTTATTTGACTTTTTATTTTAATAAATTTATCAATCATCTTAGGGGGGAGAAAGAGTTTTTGTCCCAATTTTCCGAGAAAAAAGCGAATTCTTTTGAAGAAAAAATTACTTCTTATATTAAAAATAATTTTCCTGCTCTTGAGAAAGAGGCCCAGATTTATTTAACTTTTTTTTTAAATAAATTTAAGGATAAAATTGAACAAATCCATTTATGTGGCTCAGATTGTTTTAATCTTCGGTTTAATCCAGAAACTAAATTGCCTTTGGAAGGGGAACATCTGCCTTTAGGTTTTGATAAAAAAGGAATAAAAGATCGTTTGGATTATCTTTTTTTAACAGATTTGTTTGAAATTTTGCCTAAAGAAAAAGAAATCCCTCTGGTTTTAGAAATCCGGAGAAAGGATCTCACAGAATTTATTGCGGAAACGAAACGCTCTAAACAATTTTTAATAAACTATTTAAATGAGAAAGTGAATAAATAATAAGAATGGGAATCATAAAAATAGGCAATAAAGAAATCAAGAATTTTGGCGAACCTTTTATTGTTGCCGAGATTGGTTCCAATCATAATGGCCAGTTAGATCTAGCCAAACAACTAATTGACAAAGCGGTAGAATGTGGGGCTGATGCCGTTAAATTTCAAGCTTTTGATACTACTCTTTTTTCTGAAGCTTGTTATGAGACAGATTACCGAAGACAACAATTAATAGATGAATCGCCAGCTTTAAAACGATTTTTTACCATAGTCCATCCGGACCTGAAAAGACAGATGCAGGAGTATATGGCTTCCCGTGAACTGTTAAGAGAGATGAAAAAATACTGCGATGAGAAGCAGATAATGTTTTGCTGTACACCCTTAGACAAGGGAGCAGTTGACTTTTTGGTTGAGGAATTAAATATTGATTTTATTAAAGTGGCTTCTATGGATGCTAATAATTACCCTTTCTTGGAATATATTGCTAGGAAAGGCAAACCAATTGTCCTTTCCACCGGGATGGCTTCTTTCACAGAGATTATTGAGGCAGTTGGAACAATCACCAAGGCGGGAAACGAGGAACTAATCTTGCTTCACTGTGTTTCAACATACCCACCAAAAGATGAGAATATTAACTTGAATAATCTAGATTTTCTACGCCAAAATTTTGATTACCCAGTCGGTTGGTCAGATCACACTCTTGGCTGGACTGTCCCTCTAGCCGCAGTAGCTAAAGGAGCTTGCCTGATTGAAAAACATTTTACTTTAGATAAAAATCTGCCCGGCTGGGACCATAAAGTTTCCGCCACTCCCGAAGAGCTAAAGCTAATGGTTGAAGAATCAAAAAAGATCTGGCGGGCTTTAGGCAGCCATAAAAGAGTTTTACCGCAAGAGGAGCTTGATAAAAGGCATTTATTTAGAAGGAGTATTGTAGTTAAAAAAAATATGAAAGCCGGCGAGATAATCAAAGAGGAAGATATTGATTTTAAAAGACCGGGGATCGGGATAGAGCCTAAAGATGTCCGGTTTATTATTGGAAGGACTCTTAAGGGTGACTTAAAGGCGGATGATTTGATTAGAAAGGAGGATCTGGTTTAGAATGATAAGCGGAAAAAAGGTTTTAGCTTACATCCCGGCCCGCAGCGGCTCCAAGAGCATTAAAGACAAAAATATAGCAGATGTCTGTGGGAAGCCATTAATTGCCTATTCGATTTTAGCAGCAAAAGAAAGCAAATATGTAGATAAAATAATTGTCTCAACGGATTCGGCGAAGTACGCAGAAATTGCTCGGCAATGGGGAGCGGAAGCACCTTTTTTAAGACCGGCAGAGTTGGCTACAGACAGGGCTGTCGAGATGGACGCCTGCCAGCATATGATAGATTGGGTGGATAAAAACTGGAGTAGGTTTGATATTGTTTTAAAATTAGAGCCGACGTCTCCCCTGAGGACGGCTGAGGATGTTGATAAAGCCGTTGAAAAATTGGTGGAAAAAGAAGCGGACACTGTTATCTCGGTAGCGGAAGTGAGAACACCGCCTTTTTGGATGAATACCATCCCTGAGGATCGTTCAATGAAAGATTTTATTAATCCTGATATCGCTAAAAAAAATCGCCAAGATCTGCCAACTTATTATTTTCTTGATGGCTTGGTCTTTGTTGCAAGATGGGATTACCTAAAAAAACATAAAAGCTGGTTTTCAGAAAATAGTTTTGCTACTATCACCCCTCAGGAAAGGGCTGTTGATGTTGATGGGCCGGTTGATTTAGATTTGGTAAAAATATCAGTGAGCAAGATGGGAGGGGAGGGAGGCGCTCAGATACCCAAAACAAAGTCGGTAATAGAAGAATTATTTAGCTTGAAAGGGAAGGTAGCGATCATAACCGGGGCAGTTGGATTGCTTGGTGCACAGTATGCAGAAATTCTTTCTGACGCCGGAGCACATGTAGTTATTGCTGATATTAACCAAGAAGCATGCGATAAACTAGCCCAAAAGATAACTAAGAGAAATAATATCGAATCATTAGGGGTAGAGGTGGATATTTCTGATGAAGGTTCTGTTAAGCTGATGCTGGAAAAAGTGAAAAGCAAGTTTGGGAAGGTTGATATTTTAATTAATAACGCAGTGGCAAGGCCAAAATGTTATGATAAGCCTTTTGAGGAATATCCTGTTGAAGATTGGGAATATGTCATGTCTGTCAATTTACGTGGGGTTTTTATATGCTCTAAAATTATTGGGAGCGAAATGTCTAAACAAGGGGGAGGCATTATTGTTAATATTGGCTCCACTTATGGAATTGTTGGGAATGATTTAAGCATCTATGAAGGCGGTACAGAAAACCGGGCCTTTCCCTCTGCGGTGTATTCTGCAAGTAAGGGCGGGGCAATTAGTTTAACAAAGCACTTGGCAACTTATTTTGCAAAAAAAGGTATTAGAGTAAACTGTCTTAGCCCGGGAGGAGTGGAAAGCAATCAGAGTGCAGAATTTATTGAACGATATAGCGCTAGAACACCCCTAGGAAGAATGGCTAAGAAAGATGAATACAGAGGTGCAATATTATTTCTCTGTTCAGACGCTTCTAGTTATATGACTGGGGCAAATTTGGTTGTTGATGGTGGTTGGACAGCATGGTAGAAAGAAGGTGGTGGTGAAGTATGGCACATCCCGAAAGAATTTCACCAAAAGCTTTGGAATACCTGAAAGAGGTAGTTGATTATGGGTTTGGCAATTCTTCTGGTCCAGGAATGGTGGGCAGGTTTGAGCAGGCTTTTGCCAAGCGTCTGGGGATGAAGTATGCTGTTGCCCATTGCAATGGCACAGCCACGATGCATTCCTGCTTGGCGGCGGCTGGGGTTAAGCCGGGGGATGAGGTAATTGTTCCGCCATTAACTGCAGCGGCTACATCTCTCTGTGTTCTACACCAAGGGGCTGTTCCAGTTTTTGCTGATATTGATGAAAAAACATTTAATATTGATCCGAAGAGTATTGAGCAGCGGATTACTCCGTTAACAAAAGCAATTATTCCGGTACACTTATACGGCTTAATGGCGGATATGGATGCGATTATGGAAATCGCCAGGAAACACAATTTAACCGTAATTGAAGACAGTGCTGAGTGTTTCTTAGCGACTTACAAAGGAAGATTGGCTGGAACGATAGGCCATGCAGCAAGTTTTAGCTTTCAGGCTTCCAAGCATTTAACTTGTGGGGATGGTGGTATTGTGGTTACGAATGATGAGAACTATGCAACAATGATTCGCCGCTTTTCTGTTGTTGGCTATCATACGCTGACCAGCAAGAGCGGCGGAATAATGTCAAAAAAAGATCGTGGTGATCCTACTTCTATCCGCCATGATTTCCTAGGCTGGAATTACCGGATGTCGGATTTGCAGGGAGCAGTGGCACTAGAACAAACGGAAAGGATGGATGAGCTGGTAGAGAAAAGAAAGAAAATTGGAGCAATGTTTTTAGAAGCAGTTAAAGGTTGTTCCTGGCTAGTACCCCAATATACGCCGCTTGGTTATGAGCATTCTTATTGGACCTTTGTCTGTAACTTTGACGCGGAAAAAGCGGGCTGTAGCTGGCAGGATTTCCGGAAAAAATTTTATGAGCTGGGAGGCGACTTCCTTTATGGTGCTTGGCGGTTGACTTACAATGAGCCAGTGTTTCAGGAAAGGAAGTTTTTGGGGGGAGGTTTTCCCGTCGATTCGGAAATCTATAAAGGGGAGCATAAGAATTATGGTCCAGGGCTGTGTCCGGTAGCAGAGAGGATTCAGCCGAAGCTGATGCAGTTTAAGACGAATTATGTGGATTTGGGAGAAGCGGAAAGACAGGTCGATATTCTGAGGGAAACTATCTGTTTAATAGACAAAAGAAAATAAATCCTCATTTTTTATCTTCTAGCTGGTGATACTCATTTTTTAATAGCCCATAATATAAATGGTTGAAGTATTGCCCTTCTTGGAAATCACTATCCCTGAAGCAGCCTTCCTTTTTAAATCCTAATTTTTCAAAGACTCTCTGCATGCCAATATTTGCTCCCATGCAACCGCCCCATACTTTATGCATTTTCATCTCTTCAAAGCAAAATTTGATAGCCAAAGAAAAAGCTTCTTGGGCCAGGCCTTTTCCCCAATAGGATTTATCGCCAATCATAATCCCTAGATTAACATTCTTAGCCCACCAGTCAATTGGCCCGATTTTGAAAGTGCCGATAAATTTCTTTTCAGGAAGGGTTTCTATAGTCATAAAGAGTAAAGTGGTGCTATTTATCGCACTTTCTACATATTCTTTAACTTCGGAGAAAGAAACCGGCTGCATTAAATAAGCCGGGCGATAAATATAACGGACAACTTCGGGATCACGGAGCCATTCTAAATATTGTGGTAAATAAAGATATTTTGTGGTAAAAGGGACAAGACGAAGAGTAGTTCCTTGTAAAGATGTTCCTTTATATTTTTTGATTTCCTCAGAAAAATCAGGCATGGCCATTTTTAACACTTCTTATACAACACAGTCATCATCAGACCAAACCACAATTCAAGCAGCGTACCGCATTATACTTTTCTTTTTTAGCCCAAAATTCTGGATTGAGTTTATTACAAATGATGCATGAAGTCATTTAAACCTTTTTCTTTCATAATTTTTCTATTCTTTTAATATATACTTTTTTACTCCTTCAGCAATCAAAAGGACATTTTTCTTTTCGGTTGACTGCTCGGCACAATCACCAGGAAGCCAAGCTAAACCCGGAAAGGTCCCTCGGAACATGGCGGCAACAAATTTTATAATTTCTTTTTCGTCTACTTTTTTATCTAACGATTCTTTTATTGTCTGGGGAAGGTCCTCTGAGGCTCTGAGGTGTTTAACTTCCTTGCAAAGATTATAGTAAGTATTACCAAAAGTGATAACTCTCTTGCCAAAAATGAGGCCTTCCCAACCGGAAGTACCCGTAATAGTGATGATCAATGAGGCATGTTTGATTAATTGAAAATTATTTTCAGTTGGATCTATTAATCTTACGTTACGTAATCTTCTAATTCTTTTATAAAAATTTAATTTTCTATTGCCATAGCCAAAAGGATGTTCTTTGACATAAAGCATATAGTTTAAAGGAAGAGACTTGGAAATCTGCTCAATAACATAGGGCTGATCAGCAAACCATTTTCCATATAATGAGGTAGATATCTCTGGCTGAAAGTGTAAATTAAACAAAACATATTTTTCATTTTTTATAGGTTTTTCAAAGAAATTTATAGAATTAAACATTAATTTTTTAGCCGGCCAAAGCAAACGATTAGTAATTATCGGAAGTTCTCGTTTTTTTATAATATATCTGGCGTAATAAATATATCTTTTAACTTTTTTAGGGAAAGGTTCGTTGTATTTTCTTCTACAAGTAGGAACTATTGGCGAATTCCGATAGTTTTGAATAAACCGCCAGGCAGCACTTTTTTCTTCCTTAGAGAAACCATTTTTTAAAATTTTTTTATATTCTTTCTCAATTAAAGGCCAAGAACAATTTAGACTATCCATTAAAGTAAATCGGCGATGGATTGGTGAAGCAGTGAAGTCAAGGATTTTAATTCCCTTTTTTTTAGCGATTGCATACATTATAAGGATATGAAATCCTGCCGGGCCATAAACAAAAAAATATTTGGGTTTAATTTTTTCTACAATTTCTTCAAATTTACAGACTAAGTATTCAAACCAGAAGAGTATCTTTTCTTTTTGAATTTTGTCCCGCTTCTTTTTTCGCATAGCCGTCACTTCCCAAAAATCCCAAAACCTAAAACCATATTCTTCTTCCTTCTGATGGAGAAAGTTTAAATCAGTCGGAGCGGTAAAATGTTCTTTAGTGTAATATATCCCAATAATATTTTTTTTTGGTACTCCTCGACTAAGTAAATATTCTTCATTACGTTCAATAGTGGCAATATAAAAAGGGTTTATATTCATATCCTTCTTTAAGGCTTCTGCCACCCTATAGAAAAACCGGTCTCCTCCAGATGCCCCGGTTATATAAAGACCATTCGACGATTCCATAGTTATAGGCTTCTTTTTAATTAATTTAAATAGGTTTTGAAACTGGATTCATTATCATTTTTTATTTCGTTACTTTAACTCGTTACTGATTGAGATTTTTTTATTATTCTTAGTTTAATAAGTTTTATAACAGACAACTAAACTAAAAATTTATGGCAAAGTTAATTATAATCGGTTTAGACGGAGTAGGTCCTGATCTCATTGAAAAGTTAGATAAAGAAAATAGAATCCCTTATATAAAGAAAATTATTCAGGGGGGTTTTTTAAAGTCATTGGAAAGTGTATTATTACCCGTAACTATACCGGCTTGGCCATGTATGGTTAGTGGACAAAACCCTGGCGAGATAGGCTCTTTTTCTTTATTTGCAAAAGAAGGTTATACCTCAAGGGTTAAAACTGTAACTAATTGCACTCCCTTTTGGGAAAAATTAAATTTAAAGGTCGGTCTCTTAAATATACCGGGTACTTACCCCGTAAAACCGGTAAAAGGAGGTTTTATGATGTCCTGTATGTTTACTCCATCTGGAGCAAAAGAATTCATTTACCCCCCAGAGTTGAAAGATGAACTTAAAGAAGAATTAAAAAATTTTGAATTCGCTCTTGCTTGGAATAATGAAGATGATCTAATCCAGCGAGCCACTAACTTAACTTCTTTACGATTTAAGATTTTAGAAAAACTTTATTTTAAATACCAGCCAGAAATTTGCATGGTAGTCGAAAATAATACAGACATACTCCAACATTATTTAATAAAATATTTTGACGAGAACAGTCCTTTATATAAAGAAAATAAATATAAAGAAAAAGTTTATACTTATTTTGAACATTTGGACTCCTTAATCGGAAGATTTACCCAAAAGATAGATGATGCAATCATTTTAATTGTGAGTGACCACGGTCAAGTGAGTTTGAAAGGGAATATTTGTCTTAACCATTGGCTGGAGGAAAAAGGCTATCTAGTCTTAAAAAAAAGAAAAAAAAGAAGTTTTCTTTCTCAATTTTTTTTAAAAATAAAAATAGATGAAACTAAAATAGAGAAACTTTTGAAAAGGTTAAAAATTAGGAGATTGGTATATCGTTGGTTATGGGGTTCAGGGTTAGGTAAATTCTTTATTAATGAAGGCGGTTTAACTTGGTCGATAGCAGTAGAAGAGGACATAATAGATTTTTCGATGACCAAAGCCTTCTCGGCTGTTGGTCAAGGATTTATCTATATCAATGATCGTTCGGAAGAAAAAGGGATTGTTTCTGATCATGACTATGAAAAGGTTCGAGCCAGACTAATAAAAAATCTTAAAAATTTAAAAATTGTTGGAGCAAAAATCGCAGTTAAAAAGAGAGAAGAAGTTTTTCAGGGTAAGCAAATTCATGAAGCGCCAGACCTGCTTGTTTACGATGAAAATTTTAGTTACTGGCCTATTACTGTGGTAGGTAGCTCTAAATTAATACAAGAAATAGGTCCAGATTTTCCCCGGCCTGGTGACCATCATATCAAGGGGATCTTGATTTCAAATAAGAAAAGTTTAGAAAAGGAATCCTTTAAAATACAAGATGTTCATTCGATAGTTATGGATATTTTTAAAGATAAGATTAAAGAAGGAAGTAAAATTAAAGAAGGGAAGGATCAACCTTTTACTTTTAATAATGAAGAAGAAATTAAAAAAAGGCTTGAGAGATTGGGTTATTTTAGTTAAACCTAAGCCCATAAAGTATTTATACCCAATACATAATTCTATGTATTGTGATGGAGAACCGGACAACTATTCAAATTTCGGAGAGTTTAAGAAAGGAATTAAAAATTTTATCATCTCAAAGAGACATAGCTTACCAAGATTTACTTAAAGAAATGGTTTTTATTTTTAAAGAATTAGATAGGGAAAAAACAATTGTTTCTATCCCTAATATTTTAGCTAAAAAAATTAAAGAGAAAATAAAACATACAGACATAAAATCTATTTCTGAGTATATTGCTTTTATTTTGAGGATGATTTTAATGGAGGAGGAAACTCTAACGAAACCAAATGAAGATAAAATCAAAAAGAAATTAAGAAAGCTAGGTTACTTATAAAACCAAAATGGATCATTTAGATGAATTAGAAAGCAAAAGTATCTATATTGTCAGAGAAGCATACAAACAATTTAAGAACGTGGCTATGCTCTGGAGCATCGGTAAAGATTCGACTTCTCTCTTATGGTTAGTGAGAAAAGCCTTCTATGGAAAAATCCCCTTTCCTGTAATCCACATTGATACTAGCTACAAATTCCCAGAAATGATAAAATACAGAGATGAAAAGGCTAAAGAATGGGAACTAAAGTTAATTATAGCCAGAAATGAAGAGGCAATCAAAGCAGGGATGGGACCAAAGAGTAAACTGGCTTGCTGTACTGCTTTAAAGACCGAAGCTTTAAGACAAGTCATTGACAAATACCAGTTTAGAGCTATCTTTCTGGGAATACGGCGCGATGAACACGGAATAAGAGCAAAAGAAAGAGTATTTTCCCCCCGTAATCAGGAGTTTAAATGGGATTACAAAAACCAGCCACTGGAACTTTGGGATCAATATAAATCCAAACAAACCTACGAAGAGCATATCAGAGTGCATCCAATGTTGCATTGGGGGGAATTGGACATTTGGGAATACAT
Source organism: Nanobdellota archaeon (assembly GCA_040751885.1). Lineage (GTDB taxonomy): Archaea > Nanobdellota > Nanobdellia > Woesearchaeales > GW2011-AR9 > JBFMFP01. The sequence goes on along the minus strand of JBFMFP010000002.1, from coordinate 8,198 downwards.
TAAAAGAGAAAAAATTCCAGTTATTGATTTATATTTTGCTAAAAATGGCTTACGATACCGAAGCATTGGCTGTAAATGCTGCTGCAGCCCGATAAAATCTGAAGCCAAGAATGTTGATGAAGTGATTCAGGAATTAAAAATTACTAATATTTCAGAAAGGACCGGAAGAGCGCAAGACAAAGAATCTACTTACATGATGCAAAAATTAAGAAGTCTGGGGTATATGTAAAATGATAGAAATATTTTTACTCATCATTGCAATTGCTTTTATATGCGAATGGATTGATGCTGGTCTAGGGATGGGTTACGGGACTATCCTTTCACCAATACTAATTATGATGGGTTTTTCTCCTTTAATTAGTGTTCCTTCTATTTTAATCACCCAAGCTATTGGCGGACTAAGCGCTTCCTTTTATCACCATCGGCATGGTAATGTTTGTTTCAGCATAAAATCCACCAACCCGGTTCTCATTTTCAAAAAAATAAAAGAGTACGGCCCGGTAAACGCTTTTAAGAGAGGTTTCAGCGAAGATTTAAAAATTGTTTTTTTCATCACTTCTTTAGGCATTATTGCGACGATATTTGCCGCCTTGGTAGCAGGCAACATCCCTAAAAATATACTCTCTATGTATATTGCGATTATTGTACTTATTATGGGCCTCTTAATCGGTTTCGGCTTTACTTTCACCTATTCAACTGCTAAGATGTTCATTGTAGGGATCGTTTCTGCATTTAATAAAGGGATTTCCGGCGGTGGATTTGGGCCCTTGGTCACTGGCGGCCAGGTTACTCTGGAACAAGATCACAAAAAAGCGATAGGGTGTACGACTGGCGCAGAATTCCCTATCTGTATCGCCGGGTTCATAACTTATCTAATCATAAAAGGATTTCCTGGCTGGGAACTTATCCTTCCTCTAGGAACCGGAGCCCTCTTTGGGGGAATCATCGGGCCTTTGACCACAAAAAAAATAAACCGAAAAGCCTTGAAAGTAATTGTAGCCTTATTGTTGATTGTCTTAGGAACTCTGACGCTCCTGAAAATTAAAGGCTTGATAACTTTGAATATATCTTTCTAAATAAGGGCTAATAACTAAAAATTATAAAAAACTAAAACAAAAAATTAACAAAAATAAATTAAATAAAATGTAATTAATAAAAATTAAAAAAGATTAAATAAAAATGGAAAAAGCAAAAGAATATCTTAACTTTGTAATTGTTGGTCATGTGGATCACGGCAAATCGACTTTAATCGGCCGCCTACTCTATGATACCAACTCCCTGCCTGAGGGGCTTATTGATGAAGTTAAAAAGACCTGCGACATGTTGGGAAGAGAGCTCGAATTTGCTTTTATCCTGGATTCACTGGAAGAAGAAAGAGAACAAAACATCACCATTGATACAACTCAAACTTTCTTTAAGACAAAAAAAAGGGATTATGTTATTATTGATGCTCCCGGGCATAAAGAGTTCATCAAGAATATGGTAACTGGTGCATCCCAAGCAGAAGCGGCGATCCTTATTGTTGATGCAAAGGAAGGGATAAAAGAACAAACGAAAAGGCATTCGTATGTGTTAAGTCTTTTAGGAATAAAACAGGTAATAGTTGTAGTAAACAAAATGGACCTTGTTGGATACCAAGTAGAGGAATACAATAAAATAAAAAGAGAATTGCTTAAATTTTTATCCAACGTTAATATCCGACCACGTTATGTGATCCCAATTAGCGCTAAAGAGGGAGACAATATTATTTATAAAGCTGGGAATATGAGCTGGTATTCGGGAATAACTGTTCTAGAAGCATTAGATTCTTTCATTCCAGAAAAAAATATAGAAGATCGCCCGTTAAGATTTCCTGTTCAGGATGTTTACAAAATTGATGAAAAGAGGATTAATGTGGGAAGAGTAGAATCTGGAATAATAAAAAAAGGGGAGAAAATTGTAATTCTTCCCGAAGGTAAAAAGACTAGAGTAAAATCGGTAGAAAAATATTTACAGCAGGTAACTAAAGCCAAGGCGGGAGAATCTACCGGAATAGTAACTGAAGATGCTTTTTTTCTGGACCGGGGGATGGTGATATGTCATGAACACAATCAGCCGAGAGTAACTAACAGAATAACTGCAAATGTATTCTGGATGGCTAAACTCCCTTTTGACTTATCCCAGCCAATAACAATGAAGCTGGCGACCCAGGAAATAAGATGTAAAGTAGAAAGAATAATTCAAAAAATAAATTCTTCTACCTTGGAAAAAATAGAAGAAGATATGGGTTGTTTGAGAGAACTGGAAGTGGGGACAATAGTCCTAAAAACCAGTAATTTGATAGTAGTAGATAACTTTAACCAGGTGCCGGGATTGGGAAGATTTGTTTTTGAACTAGACGGAAATACTTGTGCGGGTGGGATAATCACTGAAACAGGAAAATGATTATTATTCTAGCCATCGATGCTTTGGAGTACAACTTGGTAGAAAAATTTGGATGTAAAAAATTAAAGCAAAAGTTTTATGGGAAAACAGATATTTCCGAATTTTCCCAGCCTCGGACTATAGTTCTGTGGAGTTCATTTATGACTGGTAAAAACAAGGAAAAAGAAGTTTTAGAGGAAGGAAATAAAGAAATGTGGAACAAAAGATGGGACTTAAAAGAAACTTTCTTTTCCAATTTTAAAAACCCTCTTATTTTAGATCTACCTGGATTTAGTTACAATTTAAAAGTCCATGAGAAATCAAGGAAAGATCTTAAAAGATTTTTTGAAGCAAAAACAAAAGAAGAAAAAGAAAAAATCAGAAAAGAGTACAACCAAGATGCGTTTAACCATCATAGAGAAATTAAAGAAATTTTTCTGTCAGCTTTGAACAGGAACTATGACTTTATTTTAGGGTATTTTTGTGTTGCTGATGTTATTGGGCATCTTAACTTTGGCAATAATATAATTATGAAAGCAATTTACAAAGATTTAGATGAGATTGCCACAATTATTAACCAAAGAGAAAGAATAAGAACAATTATTCTTTCTGATCATGGGATGAAACCGGTTGGTGATTTTGGTGATCACTCAGGATATGGTTTTTGGAGCACAAATTTTAAAGAGTTAAGTTCACCAAGGATTACTGAATTTGCTTCGTTGATATTATCTTTATAAGTATTATTCTCTTCCACAATAATTCTCTTCCACAATATTAATAAGCAGCTAAGGTCAGCTTAATCTGTGGTTGATTTTACTCAAAGAGTGCTCAAAGGGGCGGGAATCATTTTTGGGACAAGTTTAATCAGCTCCGCCTTTGCCTACCTCATCCGCTTAATTTTAGCTAGAAAACTGACTCCGGAGGAATTCGGCCTCTTTTTTGCGGTTTACAGTTTTGTCCTTATTGTCGGATGGATCAAAAGCCTGGGCTTGCCCTCTTCGATTCAGAAACTGGTTCCGGAATTTAGAATTAAAAATGAAATTACTTCTATTAAATTCGTGATGTTTTTTTCTTTTTTATTTAATTTGATGACTAGTTTAATAGTTTTAGTAATCGTATTTTTTATACCAGATAGTTTAATCAATAGTTATTTCAAAAGCATTCTGGGAAAGTCTATTTTTTTGGTAATGATTTGTTACATACTGATGGATGGCCTCTCTCAAGTTTTCACTTCTTATTTTTTGGCGGTGAACAAAGTTTGGAAGTATGCAATGAGGGAGATGGTCATAAGGGGATTTGTCTTGATTGGTATTCTTTTAATCAGCTTAGATGTTTTTAGAGTCAGCTGGATTTATGTTCTCGCGGCCACTTTTTCTTCGGTTATCAACTTTACCCTATTTTTAGTAGACTTTAAATTTTTTAGCCACCCGCTAATTTTTAGCAAAGCCGTGATAAAAGAGATTTTCCGCTTCAGCTTGCCATTAACCATCCGAGATTTTTTTGGTGTATTGATGTCCTACGTTGACACCTTAACTTTAGTCTACTTCCGTCCATTAGTTGAAGTCGCTATTTATAATGTTATTCTTCCCACAGCGGATTTATTGTTAGTACTAGCCCGCCCTTTTGGCCGGGTAATGTTACCAATGAGTTCTGAATTATCAGTTTCCGGTCAAAACGAGCGGATTTTGCATTTATTAAAGTTGATACATAAATACTTATTTTTGTTATTGGTCCCGATTTATACCATTATTTTTACTTTTTCCGGATGGATTTTAAAGAGCTTATTTGGTGTCCAATATGAAACCGGTTCTTTAGGATTAAAATTACTAGGGCTAGGATTCTTTTTTTCTGGTCTGTCAATAGTCAATTATTCTGTTTTGATAGGAATCGGCAGACCAAAAGAAGCGACAAAAGTAACTCTACTAGTGAATGCACTCAACTTAATCTTGAACTTAATTTTAATCCCTTTTTTTGGTGCATTTGAGAAAGGGTATCTGGGTGCGATAGTTTCTACAATCACCTGTTCTTTTTTGTTGTTTCTTTTATTATGCTATTACCTACGGAGATTTATCGACTATCATCTGCCGCTTAAAGAATTAGTGATCGTGGGGAGCATTGGTTTATTTATGTTAGCCCTAGGCTATTTAATTAATAATATTTCTTTTATGATTAATTGCCCCCCCTATCTTAAGGCCATAATTTTTGGCTTTTCAATTTTATTTATTTATCTTCCCCTTCTTTTTGTATTTGGCATTTCCTCTCTGCGAGAAGTGTTAAACATCATCGGTTTATTTTTTAAGCGAAAAGAAAAATATGGAGATTAGGCATCCAGCCTTAGCATCAAGAAGAAGTATTTTTTAGTATAAAAACTGCCTGAACCATGAACCAATTTTTTCTAAAATGATATTTGGCATAAATTTTATAGTAAAAGAATAACAGCGAGGATTATTTTTTTGGTCAAAATTGGGGACACTTTCTTTCAAAGGGAAATAGTAATAACTCAAATCTTTTAATTCTCCCCCCCACTTGCCTTTGTATTCAAAGTGACCTCGGTCTTCTGCAGTTCTTCCAAAATCAAAATAAGAATAACCCTTATCACATCCCCACTTTATAAAATACCAATGGACTGCGTCATTTGGTCTTAGTGACAAAAACGATTTGTCTGAAACATTGATCAAAATATGAATCCTTTTAGAAACTGTAACCCCAGTTAAAACTGCAATCAGCTTCTCTTTATAAAAAGCCCCCATTACTTTCCCAAGATTCTTGTTAACTATACACTTATAGAAATTTATAAAATATCTTTTAGGATAAGGTAAACTACCAAAACGCTTCATGTTATTGATATAAAGAGAATACAATTCCTTTAGCATTGTGAAAGGTACCTCTTTAACAGTAACTTCTTTTAGTGATTTCTTGATTGCTTTCCTCTTTGATTTCTGGATGTTTTGCCAGACTTCTTTTTCAGAGCTAAGAGGAAGTACAAATCTTTTAAGGAAGATTCTTTTTACCGCATAGTCCGGGTAACTATTATCTAGCCCTTCGCGGATTTCTAGAAATTTTGCTAGGGGAAACTTTTTTCTTAATTCTAAAAAAATTTCTTTCCATTCTTCCCCACTTATTTTTTTTCCCGCCAATCCACCATACTCATAAAATGATGATGAAATTGCTTTTTCCTGAGAATTTTTTCCTAACATCCAGTTTAGTATTAGATTTGAAGGCTGAAAAAAAAAGGGAAGAATTGATTTGATTTTATCTTCCTCTTGGATTGATAGATAACCCACTTTTATTTTTAAAAAAGTTTTTTCTATAAATTCTTTCCATTCCGGCCTATGAATTATTAGGTGATCATGACTTTCCAAGAAGTTTTTCCATTGAGGGGAATCCGTTGTTAATTCAGTGATCATCAAATTTAGAATTAGCGAAAGGTTTATAAATTTTCTGAACGTAAGACAATTCTCTAAAAAATCAAAAAACTTTTATTATGAGTTTTGTTAAAAATTTAAAAAAGAAAACAAATCATCTGATTTCTGATCTTAGTTATTTAGTTCCTCTTCCTCGTGCTTATCATTCGCCTATAAAGTTACAATTAGAAACTTCTGGCGTCTGTAATTTTCGTTGTAAACAATGCTCTTTGACTAATTTTGGTCTTCCTAAGAACGCCGGGATGTTAGATTATCGATCTTTTGTTAATATCTTTAAACAGTTTAAATGGCTTAGAAGGATTGAGCCTTATGGCTTAGGAGAAGCCTTTCTTAATAAAGACCTCTTTAAGATGATTGATTTTGTTAAAAAAAATGATCCTTCGATTATAATCGATATCACCACCAATGGTTCTTTAATCAACAAAGAAACCACCCAAGAGATTATCAAGAAGGGCGTTAATCGGATCAACTTTTCTATCGACGGTGCCAAAGCCGAAACTTATGAGAAAATTCGAGGAGGTAAACCTTTTGCCGAGATTATTAACAATGTTAAGATTTTGGTAAAAACCAAACAAGAGTCAGGTAGTAAAAAGCCTTTAATTTCAATTTCTATGGTGGTTATGGAAGAAAATATCAATGATTTGGGTGATTATGTTCTCTTGGGAAAAGAACTGGGTGTTGAGGAGGTTCATCTTCAAGAGTTTAATCCTATCTGGGATAAGAGCAAAAAAGGGTTAAATAATGATCTAGTCAAAGAGAAACTTTTAGAAGCCAGACAAATTGCTAAAAAAAATCACATAAATTTAACTTTTTCTGATCGTTATTCTAGTCTTGCTTGCCTTTCTAAATTAACTAAACTAAAGTATTGGACTAAAAAAGTGTTAAACCGATTCTTTCATCGATTGTTATACCGGAAGGGCAATAATCACATTCAATGTCCTTTGCCTTGGTCTGGCGCTTACATTACTAATAAAGGGGATGTTACTCCTTGTTGTATGATTCCTGATGCTCGAATCAAAAGTTTCGGCAACGTCAACCAAACTGATTTCACTCAGATTTGGAATAATCAAGAATTCCGCGCTTTTAGAAAGCAACTCCTTTCTGGTCAAATCCCTGCTGAGTGTATTGACTGCTCCTTAGCCCGCAGATAAAAATTTAATATTTTTCTAAAAGAAGTTCTTTGGGAGTAATTATTTCTAGTCTATTATTTTCTCTTTCCTTTGCTAAATAATGGATAAAATCAATAAAATTAACTTTACTTTGTTCTCCTTCCCTTGCCAGTCCTCCCGGATGTCCATAAACCACCGCCAAGCCTTTTTTTTCTATCGCTTTTTTCACCAATTTTTTTGCTTCTATCCCAAAGCCGTTCTTTAAACGGCAAGGAAGGCACAATACTTCTTCTTTTAAAAAGGGATGAGATAATTTTAATTGTGTGAACCGGGACAATAAAGGGCATATTCGATAAGTGCGATACCCTATTTCTTTTAATTCTTGACAAATTTGCTGGAGGCTTAAGCCGCTTAATTTTGGAAGAATCCTTTGGTTAGAAAAATCCCAAGCTAGATTACCAAAATATTGCGGTTTATCCCAAGGCGGCACAAAAGCCGTACAAGACTTTCTCGTTATTTTTTCTATTGCTTCCTTACTTTTAACTAATTCCTCTCTCAGCTCTTCATAAGTCAATCGAGAAATTTTTCTATGGCTATAAGTATGGCTGCCTACCTCATGTCCTTCTTCTATCATCTGTCTAATTTGTTCCGGGGCATGGTAAGGTAGTTCTCCTCTTTCTGCCGCTTTTCCTACTACGGCGAAGCAAGTTTTTATATCAGCCTTTTTAAGAAATTTAAGAATAAATTCGGTTTGAATATAATCTTCTATTCCGTCTTTATATCCAATTTGAGAAACATCGGCCCCAATCTGAAGTTCATAGTCCCAATAAATAATAACTTTTCCATTAGGCATAAAATTTGCTTTGTTAAAATGCTTTAAAAATATTATGCACTTAAAAAACTGGATAGCACCAATCACAAAAATTAAAACGTGTTTAAAACGCTCAGAATTCCACCATTCTTTGAATGGTGATTTACTTTGTAAATTACAGATCAATTTGTAGAATTCTGGCGTGCTCAAAAACCACCCCGTATGACGGGATAACTTAGGAAACTATAATGTGTAATCTAATAAATTGAGCAAACTTTATATATTACTTCTACTTTCTTCTGGAAAAAGAGGTGTCAACCATACTAATAAAAGAATACCAACAATCAACAATCGAGCAAAAACTCAAAGCCGAGAAAAATGTGAAGATACGAGAGCGATTACAAATTATCCTGTTTCTACGACGAGGGTATACGCAACGCGAGGTTTCAG
>JBFMFP010000019.1:0-20591 GCA_040751885.1 Nanobdellota archaeon | reverse complement strand
CCTACACTCCTACCCTACTACCGTTAATCTTATATATTATTTCTATTGCTTATTTATAAACTTTTCGCTTTTTTTAATTAAAACAGAAAGATTTATATATTAAATTTAACTTTCACCTGAAAAATGTTTTCAAAAAAGGGGCAGTTGGGAATTATTGAATTTAAGTATTTTATGGCCGGCCTATTTTTTGGGCTGATAGCTGGGTTTGTGCTTATTCTTCTGGGGACAAAGAAAGTTCTCCCCTTCCAGATACCTGTTGTCTGCGGCTCAATTTTCAGTAGCTCGTTTTCCCGCGCCAGAAAAGGGCAGCTGGGTGCAATAGAATTTCATTATTTTATCGCCGGATTTTTTATCGGGCTGATCTTGGCTTTGGTGCTGGTTTACTTAGGAACAGCAGGAGTATTGCCTTTCCAGATACCTTTGGTTTGCTCGGCTTAATTCATGACTTAAGCTCAATCAATTACATTCTAAGCTTTAGCTAATTATATTCACAAGTATAGAAAACATTATTAACTAACTCTCTGTATTAAATGAGCGTAAATAGAAATATTTACTTAAAATTTACTTAAAAAGAAAAATTTGCTTAAACAATCGGAATATCCTGAAAAGGAATATCTTAAAACGTTTTTGATAAACTTAAAAAACTTAAAGAGAGGCTAACAAAATGGATGTAGACAGAATTCAGAAAGTTAATGCTCTTGCCCTTAATTTAATGAAGCAGGGCCTGGCCCAGGACAGGGAAGAAGCCGTTGTCCAGGCAGAAAAAATTTACCGCGAAATTGATGCTGGAAGCAGCTACCAATCCGTACGGGAAAGGATGGGGGAAATAGAAAAGCAGGCTGCCCCAGCTCCAAAGAGTGCAGAATCAGTGCAGGCACCGCTTAAAGAAGACAAAATCAAAGAAATTCTTGAGCAAAACGCTGCCTTTATGGTCAAAAAAATCAAAGAGTTCCAGGAGCAGATGCAGGAAATGCGCAAAGAGATGGACGTGTTGAAAAACAAAATGCTCTGGCAGAGGCCCGCCCAGGAAGCTCCTGCGCAAAGCTCAAGCGCATCGCCTGCTGCAAAAGAACAAGCTAAACCTGCTACCCAAAGCCATCCGCGCTCAGGAAACTACAAAGAAGAAGACGTTTCCATAGAGAAATTCTTTTATATGGGAAGATAGGTCAGGAGGCAAGAAAGATAGAAATGGAAACTTAATGAAACCTTATTTTTCTTCTTTTACTCCAACAAATACGAGAAAACAGTAATATTTATAAGTATGTGCAAGTATTTCTTATTAGGTGGGGTGAAATGAAAACTAAAAACATCACATTGAAGGTAAACGCTGAACTTTATGATAAGTATAGAGAGATATGCAAGAAAGAGGGCTGGATTGTATCTCGTCAGTTTGAAAAGTGCATGGAAGCAGAGTTAGAGAAGAGGGGGCGGGAAAAGTGAATAAAGAGAATGCAAAAGAGGAAATTAAACATCTCGTAGAAAAATACAACCGCTTAGTCGAGGCAGGAAAAGTTAAATCTTATAATGAAGAGATGACCAAAAAAGATTTCATTCTTCCGTTGTTTAGGGCATTAGGTTGGAGTGTGGAAGATGGGGAAGAGGTTACAGCTGAAGAAAAACCCCAAACCACTTTAACCGGAGAAGAACTGGAAGAAAACGACTTCTGGGAAGAAGGCTCTTTCATCGAATCATGTAGCCCAGAAGACTTTGAAAAGAAAAAGAGAACATTCCACATGAAGCATGATGAAGAGATGAATTACAACTGCAAGTAGTGTAATGCCAAGATTTCAGCCCATAACTGTGACTGGCATGCTCATCTCTGTGATAAATGTTTTAACCAGATGCTGTCGGGTGAGCAAGATGAGCATTAAAGAAAAGATTAAACTGATTGAAGATAGCGATGTCCAAAATGAGGAGCATATCCTGCACCAATTATTAGAATTAGCTATGGCTGTAACCGGCAGAGGATATGTTAGCGATGATTATACTAAATTTGTGGAATTTGATATTGGTAATGTTACAATCTTTTCTGACCCCTATTACGGAAACATACAGATAGATGAAACTGATTTAGACTCCGAAACCATCAAGAAGATAAGTGCAGAACTCAAGAAGAGACTGCTTCAATTTGATAAAAAGATTAAGAATATACGAGAACAAGCAACCTCAGATATTTTTGATAAGCCAATGATTTGGTTGGAGGATAACGAGAAATGATAACTCTCACTGAGAATGATAGAAGCAGAATCCAGAAAAAAATAAGCACTACGTATGTCCCTCTCAAAAAGCTCATTTTTGAAGACAATGGAAAAGAAGTTCATATTGTAAGAAATTTTACAGACTATTCTCATGTTTTAGCTCGTATTGAAATGACAATTCATTGTTTTGGAAAAGCCAATCCCCGCACCAAAGATGAAGAGATATTATCTGCTTTGAAAAGAATTAGAGAAGATCCGCTGTATGAATCTTCGTACTCGGAAGAGGACGCTTTAGCTTTTGCTATCACTTACGCGATGAGCCAGGGATTACAAGAAAAGAGGCTTGCTATCAATGAAGTAAAAGCATTGCTTGACTGGCTGATTTATGAAGTTGAAGGAAGAATGAAGAGGGGAGAAAGTTATATTGCGGCATTTGAAAAATTTTTAAATGGAGATAAAGAGGGATTAAAATGACATTCAAAAAACAAATCATTGGTAAATGGCGTATAACCAGCATGAGCGAATGGGATAAAGACTATGTTGACGAAGAAGTTGCGGCATACATCCAAATAGAAAAAAATCTTTGTGGTGATTTTCACTTTGGGTATGTTCAAGCCGAAATTCATGGCCGCATCGCCAAACGCGGTGGTGAAGAATTTTTTGAATTTACCTTTGATGGCTACGACGCCGGCGGCGGGAATGATGAATCAGGAAGTGGCTGGATAAAGCTAACTGGTAAGGATAAGGCGGAAGGAGAATTTAACTTTCATCAAACAGATAGTTCCACCTTTAAGCTGCGGAGGATGAGAAAATGAAAGATGATATTCTACTAGAATTGTATGATTATTGTGGCAAAAGATATAGCCAAAAAGAGATGGAAGAATTTATGCGTAAATTTGAAAAAGAGTTCCCCTATCCCATTGAGGACATCGATCCGCAGAATTTTATCCGTAATTATATGGACTGGTTAGTGTTAGAAAAAGTATTGCCAGCTACAGGAAAAAGAATAACAGAATCTTATGTAGAGGAACATCAAGAATTAAATGAAGAAATAAAGCAAAAAATCCTGAATACTAAAAATGTTATTGTTTCCAAGTTTGTGGTTATTTCTAAAGAAGGATTAAATCTCAAGCTGAAAAGTATGCTTAATGGTAACTATTATAATGTTGTACAAATCTCAAACAACCCACAAATTCAGGCGAATACTATTATTTTAGGAAGAATCTTTCCCTGGGGTCAGATCTATCGCTTTGCTGGTGCTATGCTCCTGATGCACACCCCTATGATTGTTGATCCAGACATTATGATGCATATGTATGAGAAGAAAGAAAAGGAGCGTGCTGAAAGTCTTATTCTCTCTCCATCTACAAAACTCACTGCCATCTTAAATAAGTATCCATTTCAATGGGTTGATGGAATTTGCAATGCTCTTTCTTTAGGAACAAGCGGAAGAAAAAACGACAAAGCCAGAGACATTTTTGATAAGGTTACCAATGATATGCCTAAAATTATCCACGAACTGCCAGAAAAATCAAAAGAAGTGTTAAAACTGCTACTGCAGAGTGGTGGTTCTGTTAAGTATAATTTACTCAAAGATTATGATGACGAAATAACCTGGTGGTGGAACAGTAATCCTCCAAAATCCACTATTGGCCGATTGAGGGTGCATGGATTAATTGTAGTTGGAAGAATGCCACAAAGTTCTAAATTTTATAAAGTAGCAATGATTCCTAAAGATTTACAAGAAAAAATATCCCTAGTCTTAAAACCATGATTGACACCACTCTCATAGACCGTTTAACTGTGCTGGCCAATAAAGAAAAGAAAATAAAAGAATACAAAAGAAGACTGAGAACTAGAGGAAAAATAACTAATAAAGGAACTACTAAAAATGGCAATTTCACTTTAAAAATAAAAAAAGAAAATAATGAATACAAATTCACGGTCTTAAGGTCGCATAAAGAACGCTTTGCTTTAGCCGAGAAACTCAAAATAGGCCAAAGCATATCCGTAGAAGGAATTCCAAAATTTAGAATGATTATCTGCACTAGGTTAAAAGCGCTGGAAAAAGGCATTCAAGAAGGAAAACAAACTAAATTAAGAGAGGTGTCCTAACATGTTCCAACCCAACTTCAAATATACCCAGCACATTGTCAACAACCTGCTGAAAATTACTCAAGCCAGAGAAACCATTCTCAGCGCGAAACTCATTCCTAAATGGGAGGTTTCTCTGAGAAGAGACGCATTAATCCGCTCGGCTCATGCTTCTACTGCTATCGAAGGAAACAAACTTACATTGGAAGAAGTCAGCCAGTTAGCCCAAGGCAGAAAGATTACTGCTACAAGAAAAGAAAAGCAGGAAGTCCTCAATTACCTCAATGTCTTAACCAACATTGAAAAATATCACGAAGACGGCAAAATCACAGAAAAATTACTGCTCAAACTCCATAAAGACGTGACTCATGATGCCCTGGAAAATCCACAACATGAAGGTATTTATAGAAAAATCCAAGTATATGTAGGAAATAAAATTACCGGAGAAGTAGTTTTCATGCCGCCAAAAGTGGAAGAAGTCCAGAAATTAACACAGCAGTTATTAGAATGGATTAACCAAGAGAAAGAGCTTAATCCTGTTGTTTTGGCTGGCTTGGCACATTATGAATTTGTGCGTATTCACCCATTTGTGGATGGAAACGGCAGAACTGCCCGGGCTTTAGCCACTCTTATCCTATACATTCGAGATTTTGATATTAAACGCTTCTTTGTATTGGATGATTATTATGACAGCGACAGAAACGCCTATTATGCAGCGTTAAAAACAGTTGATAAAAATACGCTGGACACGACCAAATGGGTTGAGTATTTTACAGATGGTGTTCTTATCTCATTAACCAGAGTCAAAGAGAAGATACTTACGTTTTCCATGAAAAGAACAGGGCCACAGATTGCTTTGACAGAAAAGCAGATGAAAATCATGGAGAAAATAGTGGCTAACGGCAGAATTACCAGCAGTGAAATCCAAGAGATGTTCAAAATTAGCCGCCAAGCTGTCCATAAAGAACTTAAGAAAATGCTCGAATTGGGCGTTATCGAGCCTAAAGGTGAAGGCAAGGCAGTCTATTATGTTGCTAAAACAGGTTGACGAAATGGTTGACGCTTTAGTTGACGTAAAAAGAGTGTACAAATTCAGTCCATCCAGCTTATCGTTATTGAAAGACTGCCCTAGATGTTTCTGGCTTCAATTCAATAAAGGAATCAAGCATCCCGAAATGGTTTTCCCATCTCTCCCTAGTGGTATGGATAAAATCCTCAAAGAACATTTTGACAGGTTTATGAAGAAAGGAGAACTCCCGCCTGAACTCCAAAAGTTAAACGGTCAAGTGAAGCTATTTGATGACGAAGAAATGCTGAAAGTCTGGAGAAGCAATTTTAAGGGTATTCAATGGACTGATAAAAGAGGAAACCTCTTTCATGGAGCAGTTGATAACATTCTTAAGAAAGGAAAGAAGCTGATTGTTTTAGATTACAAAACCAGAGGCTTTCCATTAAAAGAAGATACGCATGAACATTATCAGGATCAGATGGATATTTACAATTTTCTGTTAAGAAAAAATGGTTATGAAACTGAAGATTATACTTATTTGTTGTTTTATCATCCCCACCGAATTGAAGAGAATGGTCACGTTTGCTTTGATACTGATTTGGTGAAGCTCAAAGTCAATGTAAAGAACGCAGAAAAGATTTTCAAGAGAGCAGTTGAGATTTTAGAGAGTGATATTCCCGCCCCCTCTGATGGTTGTGGTTTTTGTAAATGGATAGACGAATGTAATTGTCAGATAAAGTAAGTTTTCTTGCCCCCTATAAAATTTCTTTTTCCGCAGAAAAAAGCAATATGTCCGTAGGACTAGGAATTCTCCCCACCGTCGTTAAAGTAAGTAAAAATTTTGTTTAGCAAATGTTAGATGAAGTTTCCAATTTCATTATTTCGTTTTCGTTAATCGCTAAACGAAGGCACCTATCACAATGATTCCCTCAAAAATTGAAAATTTTTTGGGCACAGAAAATCTCGGATTTTCTCGTGTTCGGGAACTAAGTGAACCTAAAAGGCAGTAAGAAAATTTTGGCTAACTACTACTTATACCATTGTATCTTACCCATGCTATATAACTATTACCCATACTATATAACTATTTGGAAATATCTTTAGGAAGCCTCACTTCACCCTATTTCAAACGAAAGTTTTAAAAAGAAGTAGCCACTTGAGAATAGAAACAGCATGAAATCAACTCTATATTATACAAAATATTATACAAAATTAACTGTAGGGCTTGTTTTTATAGCAATTGTACTTGTTTTACTGTCCGGTTTTGCTGCTGCCAGCCTGGAAATTGATTCTGCTGATCTTACTATTCCTGTAAATTACAAGAACCTTGAAGATGATGATGACGAGCTGTCTGTTTCGCATACAATCACCATCAAAAACAAAGGCAATTCTTCTGAAAACATTACTTTAGCATTAGAGAATCTTCTCCCAAATTATGGTTTGTCGGTAAGCCCGGGTTCGTTGACTTTAGAAGCCAGCGGAAATTCCGGAGATAGCAAGGAAATTACCATCTCTGGAAAAATACCTGTTGACGAAGATCAGGGAGCAAGGGATATAGGCACTCTAAAGATAAAAGGAGCTTCCGAGGGGGAGCGCTCATTCACGCTAAAAACAGAAGTCAAATCAATGCTGGAACTGAAAAGGATTAACGTTTATGTCAACGGAAATAAGGAAAAGTCTGTTGATGAAGATGATGACGAAGTAAAAGACCTGCATGCAGGAGAAGAAATTGAGCTGAAATTCGTTTTAGACAACTTATTTGACAGCGATTATGACCAGGGGACTATTGAAGGTGATATTACAATAGCATTGGACGATGATGATTTTGGAGATGAAATTGATGATGAAGTAAGTTTTGACATAGACGCCGGAGACATTTCAGACGAAGAAGCTACATTTAAATTTACTATTCCCGATGACGCTGAAGATGATGATTACACATTAGGCATTTATGTGGAAGGGAAGGATGAAAATAAAGCCAAATATACTACCGACTGGGAACTTATCTTAAAAGTAGAAAGGGAAGATGATGATTTACAGATTGAAAAGATAAGCCTTTCTCCGGAAGAAGTAAGCTGCTCAAGGCAATCCCTGCTGACTGTTGAAGTGGTCAACCGCGGCAGCAATATGCAAAGGCATGCAGCTCTTTCCATCGTCAACAACCAATTAGGAATATTAATGGATTACCAGTTTGAGCTTGAGCGCGGAGCAAGCGATGATAACAGCATAATTAAGCAGTTATCTCTGAATATCGGCAATGACATAAAACCCGGCACATACCCCCTCACAGCAACTGTTTACTATGATTATGACGTTACATCGGACAAAAAAGTAGCTAATTTAAAAGTTAAGGAATGTGCAGCTTCTGCTAAAACTGAGTCAGCAGCAGAAAAGAACCAATCAGCTAAGAAAACTGAAGCTGTTAAGGGCGAGGTTGCTGCAAACGGAAATACTCAAAATGCCGGGCAAAACGCAGGGGAAACAACACAAATATCTTCTTCAAAAATTGTAAAATCTGTAGAGAATCCTTACACTAAAGACGATTACTTAATAGCTCTTCTCATCGTAGCTATCGTTGTTGTTTTGGTCCTGATAGTCCTGTTTTTGCTAGCTTTATTGAGTTAATTTTAGCGAAAATAATCGGCGAAAATAAAATTTAAACAAATCCTAAAAATAATCAAAATCTACAAAATCTACTCAATACAAAATCTGCTCAAAAATAAACAAAATCCCAAAAACACATTTGTTTTGCAGGGGTGTTTTGTAGGGGAATAGATGTTGAACAGATAATCAATCAAAGTAATACGAGGTAAGTAAAATGAGCATAAAAAAAATTGTCTTGGCAATTGCACTTATTGCCGCACTAATATTAACAATCAACAGTGCTTTGGCAGATATAAGCGTAACCACGCAGCCGGGAACAGCAACCGAAGGGAAATTATACACTTACGATATCAATGTTAACATAAGTGATGCAAGTTTCACCAGCCTCCAGGCAGACGGTTTCGCTCCCAAAAACTCGCCGCAAATGCCGATGGTAAACCAAAGCAGCGGCGTCTTTACCTGGATTCCTGCTGCCGGAGATACCGGAGATAAAAAGTTCAAAGTCACTATTACCAATAATGCCAATAAAGAAACAAAAGAATATTCTTTTACAATTAAAGTAGAGCCTGTTCTGGACATTACCAGTCTGAAAATAGGAAAGACAGGCGGAATTCTCACTGCCTACAAGGATGGAGAAACCACTTCCGCATTCAAGCCCGGGGACAATGTTACTATTGAAATGACCGTGGCCAACAAATACACTGAGCAAAGCCACGAGCTTATTTCCAAATCCAACCCTAACGATCCTTCCTTAAAAGCTACAATAGAAAACATCAAGCTTGTTGCCAGTGTTGACCAATCATTAACAAACTTCCCGCTTCTTCAGGACAAAGCACCCAACCCTTTCTTTCTCTTAGCCGAGCAGCAGCAGACAATAAGCTCTACCTACGAAATTCCTCTCAGCATAGTCAAAGGAACCTATTCAATGACATTTAGCGTTGATGGGGATGACTTGGTACTGCCTCCTCCGGGCAATCAATACCATACGCAGAAAAACATCAAGCTTAACATAACGCAAAACAGCTATGACGTGATGATTAAATCAGCAGCCCTGCAGAAAAGCTTATTCACCTGCGAGGAAAAAAAATTGCCGGCAACTTTAACTGTAGATTTAGCAAACATTGGCTTGGCTGATGAAGAAGTTAAGGTCGTGGTTACAAATGATGCTTTGGGCATAAAAGAAGAGCAGGTAAAAACAGCTGTAAAAGCCTCCTCAAACCCTGCTCCGGGAACAAACACAGTCACATTCAACAACCTCGCCTTCAAAAAACTAGCCGGAGAGGAAACGCTGACAACAAAAGTGTACAAAAAATCAGACAATACTTTATACGACACAAAAACAGTGTCTGTAACTGCAGCTAACTGCCCTGCTGAGATAACTCCTTTCTCAGTAACCTTTGCAGAAGACACCAGCAAGAGCATTAACCTTTCTAACTATGTAACTAACCTTGAAGATAAGCAAACCCTTACTTACAAAACTGAGGGGGCACAAAACATTGCTGCCTCATTTAACGGAAACATGATGGCTTTGACTCCTAAGAAGGACTGGTTTGGCGTGGAAAGCTTTACATTAATCGTCAATGACGGTGTTGATGAAAGCAAAAAAACAAATGCTGTCTCAGTAACAGTAACTCAAAACAAATCCGATGACCTGCCTGGCATAAGCAAAACTTCACCGGAAGACGTAAAAGTAATTAAAGAAAATGAAAATTTAGAGTTAAGCGCTACTATAACCAATCCGGATGAAATGCTTCTCAGCTACAACTGGTATGTTGATGATGCAAATCAAAATGTAAATTCAAACAAGTTCATCTTTAATGCTGCCGGATTTAAAGTAGGACAACACACCATTAAATTGATAGTTAATGAAGGCAAGAGCAGCGAGCTTAAACACAGCTGGGTGATCACCACTGCTGACAGGCCGGTAGATTTAAGCGCATTCCCCGGCTTAGAAACAAGCGATATTTCCAAGCTTGCCAGTGAAAGCATTAATGGCAGTGAAAGCATTAAAGCGGTAAACAGCTTCACTCTTGATAACAACTTCGGAAAAATCCAGTTCGCTGAAAAGGTTGACCTTTCAGAAATTCTTTATTTGGCCAATGTTGTGGCCATTGAAGATGGGCAGGCCGCCGTCGACTCGGCAAATGCCCCGATGCTCAACAAAAAAGCAACAATTACGCTAAAAAAAGTGTTCAGCAATCCTTTAATACAAAAATCAAGCGGGTATAAAACAGGCTCTTTTGTTACTTGCGTTGCACCTGAATGTGTTCAAGTAAGCAATGCTAATGGTAAATATGTATTTACGGTCGCTGGCTTCTCAACATATAAAGTAGTTGAAAAACAGCCGGCAGGTTTTCAAATTTCAGAAGTCCTGTTTGATAATGTTGACCGTGGAAAAACTGCCAATGCCAGTGTCAAAATAAAAAATACCGGCACTAATGATGCTTTAACCAACTTCAAACTGGAATTTGCCAGTGTCAACAGTGAATACAATGCCAAAATTCTTACCCAGGTGCCTTTAACACTTGCGGCTGGCCAGGAAATAACTGTTAATTTGCAGATAAGTGTTCCTGATGACGAAGACAGCGGCAAACACAGCATCGGCTTGTTAAGAGCAAGCAGCGATCAAGCTGTAAAAGAAGCAACAGTTTACGTTAATCCCAAAAGCCACCTGACCATAGAATCCATTGAAATCAATGGGGACGATTCCGGAGAGCTTTCAATAGAAGAGATCAACAAAATTGAAGTACAGGTGCAGAACGATTACACTGAAGACATGGAAAATGTGCTCATTACGGCCAAAATACTTGACGTTAATGATGAAGATCTTGAAGAGCAGACGGATGAATTTGACCTTGACCAAGGCAAGGACAGCAAAAAAACGCTTGAATTTGACTTAAGCGGAGAAGACTTGGATGAAGCAGAATATACTCTTGAAATCACAGTTGAGGGTGAAGCTAAAGACGATACTAACCATAAAACTGTAGAAACAAGAGTTGTTAAAGTCGACCGGAAAAGCCATCAGCTCATCATCAAGCAGGCCTCGCTCAGCGAAGCAGCACTGCAATGCTCAAAACTGACCACTCTCTATGTAACCATAGAAAACATTGGCAAAAGCACCGAAGATGACGTGGAAATAAAAGTAAAAAATGCTGCCTTAGGCATAGACTTAAACAAAGTGGGCATTGATATAGACGATTTTTCCAGCCCGGATAACGAGCATAAAGCAACTTTTGTTTTAGAAATAAGTAATAATGCCAAAGCCGGCACTTACCCTTTAACAATAGAAGTTTACAGGGACGAAAAAGAAGAAGCAACAGCAACAGTAAACCTGGAAATCAAAGACTGCTTATCTTCAGGCAGCTCAAGCCAAAGTGGTCAGCAGTACTCTGAAAGTGAGCTGGCAGCAATGCTTCAGTCCAAGCTGGCTGAATACAAATCAACCAAGCAGCAGCAGGAAGCGCCGGTCGTAAAAAGCTCCTTCAGGGAATCAGACACTTATGCAATAATGCTGGCAACAGTGCTGGTCTTGGTGCTTATTGCTTTAATGCTGGGAGTGGCTGTTCTGCTGAAAGGAAAAGCGAGAAAAAGCAAGAAAGAAAACAAAGAAAAGTAAGAGATATAAGAAATATTTTTCTTTTTTTACTTTTAATTTTTGTTCTTTTCACTCTTTTTTCTTTTTTTACATTTAAAACAAACACGAAACTTATCTTCAAAAAATGAAGCCTCATAAAAACTACGAACTGTTGTTAATGCCTGTAATTTACGCATTGGCAGCCTGCACAAACCCAAATGTACCTATACTACAGCAGGCGCAAGCGCAAGCAGAAACCGAGCTGGAAGAAAGATTTAAAGCCAAAACTACTCCCCCGGAAATCGCCAAAGCAATGGCAGCCAGAGAATTCTGCAGCAGGCTTACTTTAGAGCAGCGGATAAGATACATACACCAGCAGCTGAAAAGACAAGCAGAAGAAGAAACCATCCTTGGCTGCCCGCAAGTAAAAGACCGCTTTTTTTCAAATACGGGAAACGTAATTCATTTATCAACCACCAGCTATAATTGCTCTGTTACCACAGAAATAAACCTTTTCAATCAAACAAGTTCACTCTTCTTTTTCAGAAATGCTGGCTATTTGCAGAAAGCCGAAGACAAAATGCTCCTGCAATATGTCCCCGGAGTTGGGCCTGAGCTGGGCTTTTTAGGAATAAACCAGCAAGTAGTAAGTTACCCGAAAGAATTTGCCTGGTACTGCAACAAGCCTGCTTCCCCCAACGTCCCTTTATTTGCCTGCCCCGACGATGCCCAACAAGAGCTGCAAAGAAAAGCACTCGCTGTGGTTGATATATTATGCAGAGAATACAGGGTAATTGAAGAAAAGTTTAATGAAACGTATGGAATTCCTGTTATACTCGTCGACCTACGAGCGAACATATAGAGAATTACAGCGACTTACAGAAGCAGTTTATCTCGATGGACGCATCAATTTTTACAGTGGTATGTTTGCGGAGTGGGGAGACCAACGACCGAAGGGAGGAAGAGTATTTTAATCACCGTAAATCGCATTGGCACAAGAAAATAAACAACGATTTATTTTCTGTGCAGAAATGAAGTAGTTTCTTTATTTCATGCACCGGAGTTTTCGCTAACATCAGATAAATCTCTGCCATCGGCAGGCTAGAATTGGGGGAGTTACATTAATTGGATTTTCGTTTGCTTTTTGGTGTTGATTAGTCGTTAAGGGGGAGTTCCGTAGTTTATCCTCGTATGATTTTGTTAATGTTTTTGAAAAAGAGGAGAGCGTTGTTTAATGATTCCCCTGCTGGTTCTCGATTTGCTTGAGGAAGTTTTTGGTAAGTAAATTCTCCTCTTTTCTTTTTTTCCGTAGAGAAGATGCCTAGGAGTGCATCAGCGCGTACAATCATTTTCTTGTAGATTTTGAGAAGTTCAGTGTCCAGTTTCCCTGTATTGACAAGGTAAGTCTCAAATGCTTCCAGTGTTTTCTTATGGACTTCTGGTGCTTCAGTTTTGATTCCATTCTTGATCAAAATTGCTTTTGCTGAATAAAAAATAGAATAATATGAGTGACCAATAACTGTGCTATAAAACGTAAACTCTTTCTCCAGTTTAAACTGCTCTTTTTGAAGCGTTGGATTACTCGAAACATCAAAGAGCATCTGTGCCGCCACTAACTCATTTTCCGCTCTTTGCAGATAGAGTTCAGCTTCATCATTCATATTTTTTTCCTCGTATCAATTGGCAATACTCACTAAAACCATAGTAAATTATGTTGTTTTTATAAATCTGCTTACCAACATTTTCAGCTTCTGCTTTTAGCATCTCTAAAAATTCATTTCTGGTAAAAACGTGATAATCTATTGGTTTTATTTCTCTCCGTTTTACAGTTTCCAAAAGAGAGATTATTTCTTTTTTGATCTGTTCAGAGTCAACTATAACCACTATATCTAAGTCAGATTTTTCTGTGGCTTTGTTTTTTGCATAGCTTCCAAAAACAATCAAAATAAAGAAATTGGTTTGTTTTGAAATTCTCTTTTTGATCTCGGCTAATATTTCTTTTGGAAACTTTCTTTTTTGAATATTCAAATCGTTGATTAGATTCAGGTAGGAGATGGTTAAATTATTTTCCAAATTTAAAGAATAGGTGGTTACATCACCTGTTACTTTCGTTTTCACTAAGTCTTGTTTTTTGAACTCTTTTAAGGCAATCTGCATAACATTATTGGATTTTTGTTTGCTTTGTTCTTTGATCTGCTTAAAAGTCAAACTAACAAAAATGTCTTTTTGGAATACGCTGAAAATGTTTAATTGCTGTTTCGTGAGCATATTTTACCTATTTTTTGGTAATGTTTTACCTACTTTTAGGTATTCTACTATATAAATCTTTTGATAAACCGAAGGCAATTTTCTTAAAGATCAAACTCCTCGATAAAGTCGCTTATGTGCTTGTACTTTTCCAAATACTTAAAGCCGTTATCTGTTAAGGTAATATATTTCTTTCCATCAGCATCAATAATTTCTTTGATAAGATTCTTTGACAACAGTTCTTTGTGGTATTCAGAAAAACTACTTGATGATAAATTTGAGGAACGCAGGAGTGGTGTGAAGCGTATGGAGTTGTGGTTATCCCTAATTATTTTTAGAATATCAAATATTATCCCCAACCGTTCTCTTTTTTGATTCATTGTATTTTCCGTGCGATTTTATAATAAATAATGGCAAATATGATGATTGAAATAATATGGGTGGGGATTCTTATCTCAAGCGGTAAAAAAGGGCGTGGTCTCAAGAACCAGATATTAATCAGCCAAAAAGCAAACGTCAGAATGTAAAGTATCCGTAATGGTACTTTCTTGTTTCGAGTGTAAGCTAAAAAAGAGATAAAAGCGACAAGCAAGAGGAGAGACTGAAGATGTACCAAAATAAAAGGAGAGTGCATAAGTACTGCAATGAGCGTAATCAGTATGGCTATGCAATGTCCGATGAGCAGTGGATACTTGCTTTCAAATTTCTTCCACAGCGAGCTAAGGGCAAGATAGACTATAGCCATCGTACTCAAATAGCCAATAGTAATAATAAGAATCGCAAACAGTAAAAATTCTATCCCCTGCAATGACGGGATATCGGTTTTTATGGATGAGAATATTGCTATGGCAAAAATAAACCGTAAGAGATAAGACAGCCCTAAAAATAAAAAGGCATTACGGAAGTACTTAATGCCACAATGTTTTGTAAGAGCATAGCTTTCTTTTGTTTTGAAATAGATAAGGAAACATAAACTGACAACAATAACCGTATATACTAATTCTGTTCCGAAAAACATGGGGGTAAAAAAGGGTGGTAGTGCCATGGTAGTTCACCGATGTGGTTTGGTTATTTAAACCTATATAAAATACGTGGACGTTGCGTCCATCTTATTTAAAAATATCTTTTGTGATATTCTCTCACTGAGATAGATTACGATGCCACAGAAACTTGTATCGGGAAGTGAAGATTCAACACTTATAAGTCTAGATGATGTCTGGAAAGTCTATCACATGGGCGAAGTTGACGTTCCTGCATTACAGGGAATTACCCTGAAAATTAGGCGAGGAGAATTTGTTACCATTACTGGTCCTAGCGGCTCCGGAAAAAGCACGATGATGAATGTCGTAGGAGCTTTAGATATTCCCAGTAAAGGTGCTGTTTTTTTGAAGCATAAAAACATTGCTGATATGCCAGAATCGGATTTGGCACAATTACGTGGCGAAACAATCGGTTTTATCTTCCAACAGTTTAATCTTCTCCCTACATTTTCAGCGCTTGATAATGTTAAAATTCCGTTAGAGTTGCAAAATTTTGATGATACTGAAGCGGAAAAGCGAGCGATGAAGATATTGGAGAGCGTTGGCTTAGGAGACCGCCTGCATCACTATCCATCGCAGCTTTCCGGTGGGCAGCAACAGAGAGTAGCGATAGCACGAGCACTAGCTGCAAACCCGGATGTTGTTCTTGCTGATGAGCCAACTGGAAATTTGGACAGTAAAACTGGGGAGTTCATCATGAATCTTCTGGGGGAACTCCACCAAAAAGAGGGAAAGACCATCATTATGGTTACGCATGATCTCCATCTTGTCCAATACGCTGATCGTGTGGTTCATATCAAAGATGGAAAAATTGAGAAAGAGCAACATAAAAGCCACATTCATAAAGAGGTGAAAAAATGAGAACAAAAAATATATTTCCAATATTGATGTTACTTTTAACGATTGTTGCATTCTTGCCTGCTGTTTCTGGGCAAACAGGTGACGCTTTGCTCTCTGCAACGTTAATGACGCAGTATCCCGACCCGGCAAGAGCAGGTGATGTTGCAGAGATACGCATTCGCCTGGAAAATGTTGGGGATAAGGAAGCATCAGCAGTTATTGGAGAAATAATAGAAGATTATCCGTTTACATTGTTGCCCGGACAGAAAGCCCAGACAGTGATTGGAAATCTTCCTAATTGGCCCAAAGAAGCAAATTTTAAGACGCTTCTTTATAAGATGCAAGTAGATAAAAATGCAATTGATGGCCAGCATGAACTGGATTTTCGCTATTCGCTTAATGGTGGCTTAAGCTGGATCGTTAAGTCGTTTAACATTGATGTAACTTCCAAGGAATTCGCGCAGATAATTTATATTGATAAAAGTCAAGTTAATCCTGGAGAAGAAACACCGATTACTTTTACTATTAACAATATAGGAAAAGCGCCATTAACCAATATGGTTTTTACTTGGGAAGAAAAAGATAATGTCATTCTGCCTATAAATACAGACAATACCCGCTATATCCCCTATCTTGGTGTTGGAGAGCGGATTGATTTGAAATATACAGTAGTGGCTGACCCCGGTGCTACGAGAGGATTATACAATCTGGATTTAACATTAACATTTGACACGAAGAATGAGTCAGGCTCAACAAGCGATGAGATAAAAACTAAAGCCGGAGTTTTAGTTGGTGGTGAAACTGATTTTGATGTTGCATTTGCAGAAACCAGTGCCGGAAAAACATCATTTACGATTGCTAATATTGGAGAGAATGATGCTTCGTCAGTAACTATTACTATACCCGAGCAGGAAGGCTTTAAAGTTCAGGGTGGGAATTCTGTCATCATTGGAAATCTGAATAAAGGAGACTTTACTCTGGCTACGTTCCAGCTTTCTTCTCCACCAACAACTGAAAAAAATGCGCGCAAAGCGCCCACAGAAGAAAGCAAAAATTTGCAAGTAGGAATTTCATTTACTGATTCATTTGGAAAGCGGCATCTTATCAAAAAACAAGTCCCACTTAAAGCAAGTACGAGTTTGGGACAAGATGTAACCGCTGCCAGAACACAACAAGGACCTGGTGCTCACATAAAGACTTCGCTTAGGAATATACTCGTTGTGGTAGTTATTCTTGCTGTCGCGATTTTTGTGTATAGAAAGCATAAGCAGGGAAAGCCCGTTCTTCCGAAAAAGATTACGGATTTTTGGCATAAAATATGGCCTAAGAGGAAATAAGCGATGAAATTTCAGAAGTCGCTAAGATTTGCACTCAATATGCTGCTGCATAGCAGACTGCGCAGTTGGCTTACTATTATAGGAATTATTATTGGTGTTGCGGCAATTGTTTCCATAGTTTCTCTTGGCGAGAGTTTGCAGGCAAGTGTAGAGTCAAGATTAGGCGGGTTGGGAGCAGATCTTATTACTATCTCTCCTGGATTCTCCCGAGCGCAGGAATTTGGCCATGGACCTGAACAAAGATTTGGGAATGGCGGAACAACCACAGTCACAGATGAAACCTATCTTGCAAGAAAAGATCTGCAAGTCATAAAATCAGTTCCCGGTATTGCGTATGTAAATCCAACAATTAGTGGAAAAGCAGACATGACATATCTTGGAGAGAAAGCAGAAGTTAGTATCCAAGGAGTAGATGAAAGTGTTTGGAAATATTTTATGACTACTAATCTGGAAAGTGGTCGCTATCTAAGTTCTGCTGATACCAACGTTATCGTTATTCCACAGAGGCTGGCTAAAGAGGTTTTTGAAAATGAAATTTATGTGAATAAGCCGGTTATGATCAATGAAAAATTATTTCGTGTTGTGGGCATATTAGAAGAAGGAGGCATGGGTGGAATAACTGCATATATTCCTCTTTTTTCTGCTCGCTCAATTCTTACGGACAAGGAGAGCAATAGATATGACACTATTAACATAAAAGTTGCGAATGTGGAAGAACTTGATACGGTTTCTGCTTCCATCATCGAGAAATTGCGTATAGCGAGGCACGTAACCGATCGGAATCAGGATTTTTCAGTCACGACTTCAAAAGATACACAACAAAGAGTACAGGAAACATTAAGCATGGTTACGCTCTTTCTCTCCGGTATAGCCGCGGTATCGCTGATAGTCGGAGCTGTTGGTGTAGCAAATACCATGTTCACATCAGTCTTGGAAAAGACGAAGGAAATAGGGATTCTGAAAGCGATTGGTGCCCGTAATAGTGATGTTATGGCTATTTTTCTTCTCAACTCTGGACTAGTTGGTTTGGTTGGCGGCATTCTTGGCGCAATCTTGGGATGGCTCATTTCTTTTATTCTTCCCTCAGTGTTCCCTGCCGGACCGGGAGGCTCAGTAAATGTAGTAGTATCACCTACTATTTTAGCAGTTTCACTGTTAGTGGCAGTTGCTATTGGGATGTTGTCTGGAGTGATTCCAGCTAGAAGGGCAGCGAAATTAAAACCAGTAGATGCGTTACGGTATGAATGATCTCCTCTAATCTCAGTTTTCGTTACGGAACTCCTCCCGTTACGTTTTTTATAGTTGAGAACTCCCCCATGATGTTAGCGAAAACACTAAAAATTCTTTCAGAATTTTGGTGCGCCAAAAACTGAATGTTTTTGAGCGTTTGGGAGAACGGAGTGAACCGCAAAATCATCGTTAGTAGACAGTTGCGGAGCAATTTCCAAAGTTTTTTGTTGTGCCGATTTTGCGAAGGTGCCAATGCACAAGATTTACGGGAGTAGCGACAGCGTACGTGCCTGAAAAGGTGATTAAAATATTGAGTATAACAAGAGTTAAAGAATTTCAGGAAGATGTTTACCTGTTTTAGTTAAATTTTAGTTAAATTCTTCAATAATTCTCTGAAACTTACTTGTCCCTTTCCAAATCTGCTTCATTTTTTTATTGAGCAAGCCCGCCAGCCACTGCATATCTCCAGAAAAAAGCAGTTTTCTGTTTTCATACAAAGGCATCTCCATAAACTCGCTTCCCCTGATTTCTACAACAATCTTGTTGCTTACGCTTAACAGAGAGCTTTTCTTGTAGATTTGTTTTGCTTTCTGCAGAAGAGCATTTCCGCTGGTAATATCCCTGCAGGCAACGTGGAGTATGAAAGGCTCTAATCTCAGCCAGACTAAATTTTCATCGTTTATTGCCAGAAAATCATTCCTTATAAAATCATTCCCTATAAAATCATTCCCGATCAAATTATGGCTTACTTTTATCCATTCAGTTTCATTCTTCTTTCCGTTTCCTTTCCACAAGCAAACCCTGCCCGAGCAGGAAGATGTAGTGTAATAATTATCTTTGGAATTGATTAAGCTGACTAAAGGGATAATCTTCTCATCAACGTTTCCTTTTTTGCTTTTGTCTATCTTCGCCAGATAGGTTTTCTTTTCGTTTTGAAAGACCATTTTGTTTATTTAACGTCAGCCATTTTTGTAGAGATGAGCAAAAATAAGCTCTTTGATGATATCATAATAAGCCTCAACTTCGAGGACGATAAATTCATCGGCAACTTTCTTGTCCCAGAATTTCAGGCGAAGATTCGCCATTATCATCATTTGGTTAGACCGTTCTTCATCAGGAATGCTTTTGGTGATTATTCCCTCGTCAACACATTCTTTCCAGCTCATTTCGTTTGCCATGGTTAACCCCCATTAATTTTGATGAATCCGTATAGTAAAATGCCATTAATGATGTTGTTTCGTAACTCTTTTGATAAATTATTGATATTTTGTTCAAATAAGATGTTAATTTTGTGATTGAGTTTTTTCTCATATTTTGAAAAATCAAATTTTGTCTCGTTTGCTTCTACAAAAATATCAATATCACTTTCTTCAGTAAAAACTGCTTTTGCTCCGCTACCAAAAAGGATGATGGAAGAGGGTAAAGCTTCTTTTTGGATGTTGTCAACAAGTCCGGATTGAGTTATTTTGAAGACGAGCCAGTTTCTTTTGTAGAATTTGTACTTTTGGCTCTCGGTATTGGCAAAATAAGTGGGGTACAAAGTTGCTTCTTTCTTTTTGATAAGGCTTAATTTTTCAAGATCGGTAATGTATTTTAGCACAGTAGCATGGCTAAGTTTCAGTTGGCGAGCAATGCCTCTCACTGAAAAGTCTTTACTGGAAAATTCTATAAAGAGTTCCAGTATTTTGTAGGTATTGTTTTTGAATATTTCATCCATCTTGACCACTTGGTTAATTATTTGACCAGATGGTTAGAAAAATGACCAATAGGTATAAATAGTTTTCGTTTTATTGTGTAATCACTAAAAAGAGACGAAAGCTTTAAATAGTAGTGCCACTTTTAGTGAGATAACAACATTAAGGAGGTAACAAAAAATGAAACTAAAGGAGATCGTTTTGGCTGCTGGTCTTGGAGCATCTGCGCTGACTGGCTGTGATAGAGATCCAAAAGCAATGTTAGAGCCTATTGCTGTGGGATGGTCTACTGGACCTCTTGCAAATTACCGGAAAGTAGAAGACGCCAGAGAAGCTGTGTATGGTTGGGCTGATACCGATGAAGACGGAAAAGTCAGTTATGAAGAAGCAAAGGCAATGATTCAAAGATGCCCTGAAAGTAACGAATATAATTGTGATTAATTTTTATTTTTTTCGTTAACGCCCGCCCCCAATAACTCTCTGGAAAACACGGGAAAAGCTCTGCTTTTCTGTGCACCAAAAATCCACGATTTTTGAGTGTTTTGTTTAGTCCACGTTAGATGAAGTTGGTAATTTCACTGCGTTTTTTCTCTCGATTAAACGAAGACACAAGAAATGAAAAAACTATTTCATTTCTGTGCAGAAAATAAATCGTCGTTTATTTTCTTGCAGCGCCGTCAAAGAAGGACAGTTTACTTTTAGCGATAAAAGCAACTCAAAAATT
>JBFMFP010000018.1:0-21967 GCA_040751885.1 Nanobdellota archaeon | reverse complement strand
TATCACTTTCTATCACAATATAATTATTTTCTTCTTATTTTTTTTCTTGGTTTTCATTTGGTTTTATTATCTTTCTATCACAACACATTCTATCACAACACATCATTTATTCTTTTTTTCATAATCTCCTTCAAACATTTGCAGGAGGTTCTTTGCTGTTTTATCTCCAACTCCTTTAACACTTTTCAGCTCCTCTTCAGTAGCATTGACAATTTTTTTAATGCTGCCAAAGGACTGCAAAAGCAGGCGTGAAGTCTGTACACCTATGTTAGGAAAAGAAGAAACAATATATTCCTGCTGCCCGGCAAAAGAATGCGGCTTGGACTGGTGGTAAGAAAAATCAAAGTCTTTATTCTGCTCGCGTTTGGCCATCACTGCCAGCAAGGCTGCCGTGTCTAAAGGATTCCTGGTATATAAAACAGGCACCTGATAATCTAGCACTATTGATGAAAGCATGCCGCGGATAGCATTGGCATGCACCTTCCTTACCGCATAAATGTCTTCCTCCCCTTCAACTATCAAAACTGCTTTGGGAAAACTATGTTTTAAACTGCGTATTTGCTCAAGCAGCCTGCCATCAATAATTGAAGTTACAAAATCGGAAACCTTTTTTAGCTCCACACCCACAACTCCGGAAAGGACATAATCTGCTGAAGTTAATTGGCCCGTTTTCACTGCCAGACCCATTTCTATCAGCTCTTTAACAATGCGGTTGTTGCTTTCCCGGTGGTCAGCAAGGATGGCGATAGGGTTACCAGAAATAGGATTCTTAGGGTTCCTGGAAATGAAGTTATGAAGCCCTTCCTGCCGGCCATTTTTGTAAATCTCCTGTCTCTCCTGCCCGTTCTCCCGGCCGTGCAAATCTGAATCTGAAATAAAGCTGCCTGACAAAGTAAACTCTTTTTTTAACTGCTCTAAATTGCGATACATGCGCTTTTCTTTGTGGTGAGCACTCCACCTGTAAGCTTCATCCCTCGTTCCCGAAGTCACCAAAATGATCACTTCT
This sequence comes from Nanobdellota archaeon, assembly GCA_040751885.1. Classification (GTDB taxonomy): domain Archaea; phylum Nanobdellota; class Nanobdellia; order Woesearchaeales; family GW2011-AR9; genus JBFMFP01. The sequence continues at coordinate 20,961 of JBFMFP010000018.1, read as the reverse complement.
CCTTTTTCTAAGCGTCCAGTTCTACCCCTTCTTTGAATGGAACGGATTGCACTGGGAATAGGCTCGTAAAAGATTACTTCGTCCACGCTGGGAATATCCAGCCCTTCTTCAGCTACGGAAGTAGCTATGAGAATATTGAATCCCCCTCCTCTGAACCTGTCCAAAATTTCTTTCTGCTCTTTTTGTGAAAAACCAAGATCATTTTTCTTTGCCTGACCTACAAAAATATGGTTTTTTAAATTGCAGCCATCCAGCTGGCGAACAATCTCTTCTGCTGAATTCCTGTATTGCGTGAAAACAATGAGCTTAGAATCCGGCTTTTTTTGCAGAATAGGTAAGACGATTTCCTTTAATTTTACCAGCTTTGGATGCAATACATCCCGGGCAGCCAGCTCTTCAGTAAGATACATTGCTGACTTAAAACAGGCATCGTTCATCAAATTCTTAGCAGCCCTGACTCTGGAAGTTAAAGCTTCGTCCCGCAATTTAGTAAAATAAATCTGCAAAGGTTTTATTCCCTGTGATTCCAGAAGTTCCAAAGCATGCTCGATTTTCAAGGCTTCGGCAATTAAAGAAACTGAGCGCAGCAATTCAAAATCGCGACAGCCTGAAGAAATGTTCTTCTGCATCTCCCCCTGCAACTGCAGCAAATCACTCCTGTTCATTTCCAGGCTGTTACAGTAACCAAGTTTTTGCGCTTCAATAAGCTTAGCTTTCCTGGAGTCCCGAAGAAATTTCTGTACTTTTTTAAATTCGTCAGGAAAGCTTACTTCCACCCATTGTTTTTTAATAACCTGAAAGTAGGGCCTGACATCGGCATCTTTCTCTGTACGCACTTCTACGCGCTCAATTTTCAGGTGGGCACAAATTTCTTTAACTTTTTCCATGTCGCTGCCCGGGGATGCGGTTAAAGCCAGTATTCGGGCAGAGGGAGAAACCTTATCATACTGCTCTGCCAGCCAGACGTAAGAATAATCGCCGGTGGCATGATGGGCCTCATCAAAAATCAGTAGGGAAATTTCTTTTAAATTAACTCTGTTGTTGATTACGTCATTCTCCAATCCCTGCGGCGTGGAAATTACTATTTGCGCCTGCTTCCATAATTCAGCTCTTCTTTCCGGAGTAACACTTCCTGTGAATAGAACTATTTTTTCTTCCGGCAGACCTAAATGCTTCCTGAAAGTTTCAATGTGTTGCTCGCAAAGGGGTTTTGTGGGGGCAAGCATCAAAATTTTGGAATGGGGATAAAGGGAGAGGCGCTGGGCAGCGAGCATAAAGGCAATCGGCGTCTTGCCCAACCCTGTGGGAAGCACAACCAACGTGTTTTTGCTTGCTGCAGTCCCCAGAATTGTCTGCTGATAAAGGCGCGGAGTGAAGTCTTTTAGCATCATGCCTGAAAAAGAATTAAAGCTGTTTATATATTTTTATATCCTATAAAATTCCAAGGAGATTCCCAGGAAAAAACATTCAAAAAGATATTCAAGATATTCAGGATGCTCAAATAAATTCTCTTAATCCAAATCCTGCCTGCCGGATAGCTCAAGGATATGGTCTTTAGCGTCAATCCTTAACTCTTTTAAATTATTGATTACTATATCGTTGCCAGTTAAATAGTATGATACATTGCGCAGCTCCTGCAGGCGTATCTTCTCTATCTTGGGTATCTCCAGAACCTTAAATGGCACTCTGGCTTTAAGATGGGGATTGTTTTCTTCAAACAGGCCGATAAATGCGGACCATAAATCATCCCTGTCCCGACCAGGCTTCCTGCTTACAACTACACTCCTTGCTTTATATACAACCGTTTTAGGTGCTGACACGACTTTAGATGGGACCATACTTTTACTTAAAGAAGCCTTCACTTTTAAATATTACCAAAATTTTTTTCAGATGGAGGTAATAAGACAGGGCAAACCCTAAAGCAAAGAAGAGCAGAACCAGTAAACGATTGGCCCAAAAACTGCCTACCAAATAACCAATCAAAAAGCCTAAAATCATCAAAATAAACGGCAAAATAGGCTCCTCATAACGCTTGACATAATATCCCCTTGCCGCCAGAAAACCGCCTAAAAGGACAGTAATATAGCTTAAATAAGGATTTTGCAATAAAATAGAGAGGATAAAGCCAACAACTAAAAACAGAAGAGATAACAATTCCGCCCATTGTTCTTCTAATTTCACTTTAACACCTTCGCCTAAGCAAATTCAGTAAATTCGGTTTTCCATGTCTTTTCCATTTGTATTCTTTTCCATCTTTCAGTTAATTTTCATTCTGAACACTCTTTTAAGGTTTTTGACATGTTTTTTCCATTCGTATTCTTTTTCATTCATATTCTTTTTCATCTTTCAGAGCTTATACTTCAGAGCCTTTCAGAATATAAATAATGCCCACAATTGTTCCCATAGCTATGGCAGCAATAAGTCCCAGCCTTGTTCCGGTAATTAAAAGCACTGCTCCCAGCAAAACAGCTACAACCAAAAATGCGTACAACCACCTTGAGCCAAAGTAAATTTGCAGGCCATCCAACTGGGGTAAAGGAAGCAAAGCACAAAAAGCCATGATTAAGTTTAAAATTAACCCTTTATAAAAAAAGTAATTATGGGGGACAAAGTAAAGACCCAGGGCAAAGAATATTGCTAAAATCATATTACCAACAATTCCCCATAAGGAAATAACTGCATTTTCATGAAAAGAAAGTCCGTAGCGGAATTCTCCCAGCCTCTGCCTGACAAACAAGACAGTAACTACTCCACCAATTAAAACCAAAGGGATGCGTCCGGCGCTGATGAGAGCAATAACTAAAGCAATGATGATCCCCGCCCACCAGACTTTAAATTCTGCTTTATAACCCTGGCTTAAAGCGTAAATCTTCTGGCAGGAAAGGCGGAAAAAAAATGACAGCCCGGCGGCAAGCAAAACTAAGAAGAAGCTTTTAAGTCCAAGCGCCAAGTCAAATTTATCTTCTCCCCAGTCACGGAAAGAAAAGATTATGGCTGTAGCGATTATTGCCGCAATTAAGCCCAATAATTCTGCTTTATTAAAGCCAAATGAGTCCTTTACACGTGCAATTATTTCCTTGAAACTGACCATCTTCTCGGAACTAAGATTTAGAGGTATATAAAGGTTGTTTTACTTATTTTTTAGGATAGAACATTTATTTGTTTTTTTTGCCTTTTTATCCCTCCCCCTTACTTCTTCTCCAGCAGCCAGTATTTATGCACACTTTCACCACGCCTTACTTCTCCTTCCTGCAAGAGCTTAAATTTCTCCGAAATTGTTACTTCCCAGCCCGGCCGCCCGATGAGCAATAGTGTTCCTTTTCTCTTCAGAAGGTAATGCGCCTGATAATAAATTTCATTAAGCTTATCTTCATCTTTGGAAGTTACGTGAAAAATGGCATTATCAAATTCCTGCTCAGAAAATTTTACATCCAGCTCGTCTAAAGAGCAGTTTATAATTTCCAGAAGATTTTTCACTCCGGCCAGCTGGCAATTCTTTCTGGCAGCAATGACATTTTGCCTGCTCTCGTCAAAAGCATAGATTTTTTGAGCATTTATCCTATCATTCTTTTCATAATTTTTCCCACAAGCTTCTTTTTCTATTTCTTTTTTTTCTTCTGTTCTCCCTCCTTTTTCCCTTTCTTCCAGCGAATTTCTGACGGGCAGGTTATTTGCCCATATAGCTGCCTCAATGGCAATAGCTCCGTCTTTGACGAATCCTACAAGCAGTTTATTTTCCGGCTTAAACATGCTCTTACGGACGAAAAAATAAGCTAAATCACCCTTGAAAGAAGCCTGGTGTGGAAATAACCGATATGCCCTTGCCTGAAGCTCAACTCCGCAAACATCCATCCCTACGTAATAATATTCACCGTTAAAAAAAACATTGACAAGAATATCGGGCTTCTTTAGCTCTATAGTCGTGATACTATTTTTTAAATTATTATCTCTTGAATTATTATTTTTATTATTATTTTTTGAATGTGCCAATTCATTTTCCAGGCACTTAAAGATCTGCCCGGCAACCTTTCTGGCAATCTCCAGCCTGTTTTCCTGGCCTTTGACATTCTCAACATCTACTTTAAACGACTTTCCTGAAAATAATCTGCTTAAATTCATACGATTATTTTCAAGACTATTATCAAGACTGTTATCAAGACTATTTTCAAAATCAAAACTTTCCTCCGCAGTGAATTTTTCTTTGTCAAACTTTCCTAAGCTCTCTGCATCAGCCTTCCTTAAAAGAAGGCAAATTCTTCCTGCCGACTGGGAAAAACGAATGAAGTTCAGCAGGGAATCGTTCTCCAGGGGATTACTATTTAATTTGCTATTTAATTTGCTATTTAACTTGCTATTTAACTTGCTATTTAATTTACTCCTTATTTCAAACTCAACAAGAGAAGAAGTTGTATTGGAAGTTACCCCGGAAGTTATCTTTTTACTTTTAATTACTTTCGCCTGTACACCAATAAACTTCCTGATTTCCTCCCGGCAGATTTCCTCTATGCCTTCATTAACCAAAACGTAATATTCCATGCTTAAAGCCTAAGTGTAATTAAGTCTTAACTATTCTCCAAGAATGTGTTTGGAATTGTTATTATTGTCATTATCATTATTGTTATTGTCATTATCATCATTATTACTAAGGGAGCCGTTGCCATTTTCATCGGCAGAGATGAGAGCAGCCGCAGCTAAACTATCTCCTTCATCAAGACGCATTACTCTCACGCCCTGCGTCGCCCTTCCAATGGTGGAGATATCTGAGCATTTAATCCTTATCCCGCTGCCTTTCTTTGAAACCAACATCAGACCTTCAGTTCCGTTAACAACCATAGCTACTTTTACCGGCCCGTTTTTTTCAGTGACTTTAATGTTGGTAACTCCCCTTCCCCCGCGGTTGCATAATCTATACTCAGCCACCGCTGTTCTTTTTCCATAGCCCTTTTCGGTAAGAGTCAAAATTTCCTTGCCTTCTTCAGCGGTGAGCATACCAATAACTTTATCGTCTTTTCTTAACTTTATCCCTCTCACTCCCCGGGCAGTTCTGCCTACAGCACGGATGTCTGCTTCCCTAAAACGATTAGCCAGCCCGTCCTTTGTCGCCAAAATAATTTCTGTATTGCCATAAGTGTGCTTTACTCCCACTAAAGTATCTCCTTCGTCTAAGCTTACTGCTCTTATCCCTCCTTTACGCGGATGGGAAAATTCTCTTAATTCTGTTTTCTTTACAGTACCCTGCTCTGAAGCCATGAACAAATATCCTTCACTAAAATCACGCACAGGAATTATTGCCGTTACCCGTTCATCTTTTTCCTTTCCAAGAAGGTTAGCTATGTGCTGTCCCTTGGCCTGCCTGCTCGCTTCCGGAATGTTATACACTTTCAGCCAATATACCTGTCCTTTATCGGTAAAACAGAGCAGGTAAGCATGCGTGGAAGTTATATACAGCTCTTCAACGAAATCTTCTTCTTTCATCCCTGCAGCTTTCACGCCCTTTCCGCCACGCTTTTGAATCTTATAGGTATCTATGGGCAGGCGTTTTATATATCCAGAGCCCGTCATGGTCACCACAACCTGCCCTTCCTCAATCAACTCTTCCATATCGGCTTCCTCATATTCGCTCTCCACAAGCTTTGATTTTCTCTCATCACCATAATTAGCTTTCAGCTCTTTCAGCTCCTCTTTTATAAGGCCTAAAATCTTATTTTCTGAAGCCAAAACTTCCTGATACCATTTTATCTTTTCCAGCAGCTCTTTATGCTCGTTAGTTATTTTTTCCCTTTCTAAAGAAGCCAGCCTTTGCAGACGCATCTCCAAAATAGCCTTGGCCTGAATTTCAGTTAAGCTGTAAGTGCTCATTAAGAACAAGCCGGCATCTTCAACCGTTCTGCTGGCTTTGATTCCCGGAACTACCTCATCAATATTATCTATAGCTACCAGCAGCCCTTCCAGGACATGAACTTTTTTTTCTGCTTCAGATAAATCATAGTTGGTTCTTTTGGTGATAATCTCTTTACGATGACTGATGTGATGGGAAATAAGCTCCTTTAGGCTTAATGTCACCGGCTGCCCATCAACCAAAGCCAAAAGGTTAATGGTAAATGAGACCTTCAGGCGGGTATATTTGAAAAGCTGGTTAAGAACTACATCAGCATCGGCATCTTTTTTTAAGTCAATGACTATTCTAATCCCTTCACGATCGGATTCATCGTTGATGTTTCTTATGCCAAAAATTTTTTTATCTCTAACCAAGTCAGCAATCTGCTCAATAAGCTCGGTTTTATTTACCTGATAAGGTATTTCTTTGACGATGAGCTTGTCTTTTTCAACGTTAATTATACTTTTTACAATCACCCTTCCCCTGCCTTTCTCATAAGCGTAAAGCAAATCATTTCCAGAGGCGATTTCTCCACCGGTAGGAAAATCAGGTGCAGGGATTATTCCCATAAGCTCCATAGTGCTAATCCCGGGATTGTCTATCATCGCCATCACGCCGTCACATACCTCCTGCAGATTGTGGGGAGGAATGCTTGTCGCCATCCCCACAGCAATCCCTGAAGAGCCGTTAATGAGAATGTTAGGAATTTTGCTGGGCAGGATGGAAGGCTCTTTCAAGCTTCCGTCAAAATTGTCTTTAAACTCAACCGTTTCTTTTTCTATATCTTTAAGCATTTCTTCAGCAATCTTGTCCAGCTTCGCTTCGGTATAACGCATCGCTGCCGCGTTATCCCCGTCAATGGAGCCAAAATTGCCCTGGCCTTTTATCAACGGATAGCGCAAAGAAAAATTCTGGGCCATGCGCACAAGAGCTTCGTAAACAGCCGTATCCCCGTGGGGGTGATATTTACCCAGCACTTCCCCGACAATACGGGCACACTTCTTGAATGGCTTATTGTGAAACATGCCTAAATCATACATGGAATAAAGAATTCTCCTGTGAACCGGCTTTAATCCGTCTCTGGCATCCGGCAAAGCCCTGCCTACTATAACCGACATGGCATAATTTACATAGGCCTCTTTCATCTCCTGCTCAATGACTTTTGGGATTATTTTTGGGTCTGCGACTCTTGAATTTGCTACTTCCCCTGTTTTTGGAGGCTGTTCGTTGGTGTCCATTGTTAAACTTACTCCAGCTATTTTTGGTCTTGATTTTTATTGAAGCCAGCCCCTTTTCAGAGCCGTTGGGGATAAAACCCTGCCCCGGAAAATTATATCTTAAGAGTGGCTTTTATCGTCGGTAAGTCCATTAAAAAATGAGAGCTTGGCTGTTTATAAAGATTATGCCTTTTTTTGAAGAAAATAAAAATCCCAACCACCACAAGCGGTGGGGTATTTTTAATGTTACGATACCCCATCAGATGTGGTGTAACAATAAACCCAACCGCTGCAAGCAGCGGGGTATCGTAACAAATGAAACTCCCAGCCGCCGCCGAGCGTTAGCAGAGCAAAACCTGAAGGGTTGAAGTAAGGCAACAAAGTTGCCGCAGAGTTCGGGAGCGAGCCGAAAATTATTTGGTGCAAAATTCCTTCACCAGTTTCACAAAGATTGCATTTGTCCAACCAAAACCAGTTTGAGCGGGATATCTTTCAGCTTTACCAACATTACTACTCACGACGTTATATTTTTCCCAGAATTTTCCGGTTTTCAGAAAAACTTTTTTGTTCAATTCCAGCCATTTTTCAGCCAGTCTTTTAGCATCCTCTGTAAAACCATAATTCAGTAAACCTTTAATAACAATCCATTGTTGATGAGCCCATCCATTTGGATAATCATGTTGCTTAAATTCCCCAGATAAACCGGTTCTTTGTGTATTTGCCAATCCCCCTTTATATTCAAATTTCTCCAGGTTTCCCTGAATTTTCTTTGCTTGCGAATCTAAAACCAATTTTGCCCAAAGAGGATAAAAACCAGCTATCGAATAAAAATCAGCTTGTTTTTTGAACTTATAATTATAATCAAAGAAAAATCCTTTTTTATTATTCCACATTAACTCAGTCATTGTTTCTCTTCTTTTCCCTGCTTGACTTAGATAATATTTTTCTTTTAATCCATAGCCTAAAATTTTATACATCTCAGCAACATCCATCTCATATTTATATAAGCAAGAATTGAGGTCAACAGGTAAATAATCTAGACAATGCTCATTAAATCGGGAGGTCATATCCCAACCAGATTCATGTTCAGCCGTAAGATGGGTGATAAAATGATCACAGTATCTTGATAATCCTTTGTATACGAGATGTTTTCCTTCTTTATTTCCATTCATCCAGTAATTTTTCAATTCATCTTCAGCGATTTTTGCTACCCCGCTAAGCCATGTTATGTCTTTAGAAATATTAAACACTTCCATGATCATTGAAGCTAAAAAAGGGGGTTGTGAAATTCCTAAATTGTAAAACCTGTTTCTTGAAGGAATAATTCCAAATCTTTTGTAAAGATAAACAAGGTTATCTACCATGCCCTTTGCTAAAGACACTTTTCCGGATTCAATTAATCCCAAAATAATGAAATAACTATCCCAGTAGAATTGGTCATTTTTGAATACATTGCTGTTTGGTGATACAAAGGGATTCGGCAATCTGATATGAATATTCTTGTTTTTTGGAAGGGAAAATGTTATTTCTTTCCAGTAATTTTCTATGTATGTGAGGCATTGTTCGTAATTATCTTTTAATATCATAAAGATGATATTAGTTCAAACCTAAATAAATCTTTTGGAGTAAAAAGGCGAGCCCCCGAATTTCTACTAACTGAAATGAATAAGAACTTCTAACATAAACTACAAAATAATCTTATCATTTTTTGCGTTTACGCGGGTTTAAGGATCAATAGAGCACTTAAAAATCTATACAGTAATCGCTCTTTATTGTTTCTTTATAATAACTTGTTTTACACCAATAAGCCTTTTTAAATTTTCCAACGCCAGGGCATGAAACTGCTCCCCACTATGACTGGCACAGTATTCTGCTAAAACCAGCGGGATATATCCTTTTTCAAACGCATCTACAGCTCCTTTCAGCACGCAGGCATTGGTATCTACCCCTGCAAAATAAATGCGGGTTATTTTCTTTTCCTGTAAGAACCTATTCAGTTGACTGGTAAAAGGAGTGTAAGTGTGTTTCTGAAAAATGAAAGAAGCGTTCTCTTCTAACTTTGGAACTAAAGCAGTATCTTGTTCTGTTAGCATCCCTTTAAATCCTATTAACCTAACATATGGACTGGCTGGAGTATTGACAAACCGAGTAAAAATAACATAATCAAATATTTCCTCTGCGATTAATTTTTTAATTTTAGGAATAAGTGGCAGGGTATATTTATTCATAAATCCTTTCTGCATATCCATAACCAACAAAGCTGTTTTCATAATTTTAACTTCGGGCAGTACCCTTTTAATACGTTTTGTAGTTCTATATATTTCTTCTCAATCTTGCTCGTTTTGATAAGTGCTTCTTTAAGCAGTAAAGTATAAGAATCTTCCGTTGCGCAGATTTCTTGGAATTGATGCCAAAGAGCCTCATGTCTGGACATATTCCGATAAACAGCTTGCATTTTTTTTCCGTTTTTACTGCGAATAGCCTGACGTATTTCATTTTTAAGCATATGAAAATAAAACCATAGGTGCTGGAGGTCACTTTCAAGCTGCACTAATAACTCTCTTGGGCTCTTTTCTCCACCTAAAAAAACCACATTGCTCCAGGAAGCAAAAACACGTCGAGTTTTATCAACATCAACTTCAAATATCGTTGTACACTTGATTTCATTCTGCGCCAGTTGCTGTAGAAAACTTCTTGCCATTTCAAAATGTTTTTCCCCCAGTTTTTCTTTAGGATTATCGCTAATACCAAGAAGGGCTGGTTCGGTAATGAGCCGTAAAAGGTTGGCTAAATGTCTCTCCGACATGTTTGAGGGCGGGTTTATTTCATATATACTCATAACATAACTTGTTTTAGGCTTACTACTTGGGTTAATCAAATTGATTATTTCAAGAATCTCTTGAGAAGATGGAGATTGACCAGATAGTATTTGACGGTGGGTTTTCCTTCGTTCAAGCAAAAAATTAATAACATTTTGGCTACGTGCCGACTCCCGTATAATTTGTACAGCTATTCCAGTAGAGTACCAGCAATAAAGATTACTTTTAAACTGAAAAGTCGCTTTGTTCTTTTCTTTATGGATGATTGAACATTGCTTAGGAAGTTTCAGCTTCATTTTCCCAAGATAAAACGGTACGAAATGGATTGCAGCAGCGAGCAGAGAAGTAGAACAATAATCAAAAGGCGCGAGAGGCGGTGCTTCAAGAGAAGGAATTTGCTTGCCTTCTTTAAGACCCTGGACAAATGTAGACAAATAGTTTACCCAGTCCTGATGAAGGTAATATTCATTACCATACTTTTTAACGACCTTTTGCTCTGTTAATGCCAAAAGCGCTTTATGTACTGCTTGGTAACTAATTTTAAAACTATATCTTTCTTTGATTTGACAATGAATCTTCTTTGCAGAAAGAGAAGCTCCACTTCCTAAAATTTCAATAATCATATTCTTACAATGAGCCGGGATGTGCTGCAAATCAGCAAGGCAAAATGTCATAGCAAAGTCTAAAGCGGTCTCCTTTATAAAGTTTCTTAAAATCAACTAAAAGTTTATTCCTATAAACCACAGATTAATAGAGAAGCTTGTCTTATAGTTGAAAAATGCTCTTACTAAAAACGATTGTTAGCCAAATAAATGAAAGCCATAAATGCCAGGCAAGATGTCGTGATGGAACAGCATGCTTAAATAATGCACGATTCAAAGGATACTGCTGGAAGCACAAGCCTACTCCGGAAAGCTCTAAATTAATGCCCTGACAAGAAAATTAACCCGAGCGCTTCCGCAATGTTTATATATACCACAAACTACGCTTCCTCTTGTATTAATGGATTATGTTTACATTAACTAATGGATTATGTTTACATTAACTAATGGATTATGTTTACATTAACTAATGGATTATGTTTGCATTAATAAGATTATAACCGATATAACATAAAAAAATTTAAAAATTAACTTAAAAATTAACTTAAAAATTAACTTAAAAATCAAAAAGAGGTGTGTTTAAAATGGCTGGTCTGGAATTGGCAGAAGTTATCTTGGCTGTAATCATCGGAACTTTGGCTGCTATCGTCTACTCCCTGAGAGTGTTGATTATGCTGGAAAGAAGGGTGGCTTCTATGGAAGCTAACATTCAAAAAATGACTTCAAAAGTCCTTAAAGAAGAATTGACCATTGAAAGGGCAGTTAGCAAGAAATCAGCAAGAAAAAGATAAGCTAAATAGTTTTTGTTTTACTTTATTTTCTCGTTCTTTTAGCTTTTTTACTTGGAATGAAATTAGCCGCTTTTTTTGGCTTGGATGCTTTTGCCCGGGGAATTTTTGCCTTTGCCTTTGCTTTAAAAATCTTTTTTGAAATTTCTTTCTTTCTAAGCTCTTTTTTTCTCTTCCTAACGAGTTTCTTTCTCTCTTTAACTTTCTTCCTTTTTTCTTTTCTCTGCACTTTCATAGCTTCCAGCTCTGCCTCTACCCCGGCGATCTCTTTGCCAAGCTTTTCCTCCCGCTCCTTGTTGCTTGCATCCTGCGAGATTAATTCGCCACATTCCGGGCAATGAAACTCAAAATCCATGGCCTGGTCAAAACTTAAGCGGATGCAGTTGTACGGACAGACAAAAAACAGCTCGCTTTTTTCTTCCTGGAGCTTGCTTTTGAGCTGCTCAAGCAACTCTTTCTTCTTTTTGAAATAGCTGAACTTAACATTGTCAAACTGCAAGGTCCAGTAATAAATATACCACCCCTTTTGCTTGTCTTTTTTCCTCGTGAAACTGACCATGCTGTTGTTATAAAGGAGATAAAGCATCTTGCGGACGATTTTAATATCCTTCTTGATCTTGTTTGCAAGCTCAAATTCAGAAATGTTATCCTTACTGCTCAGTTCTTTAATTAAGGGTACGCCTTCCTCTCCCAAAATAGAGAGCATCGTTTCTTCAATTTTTTTATGTGTCAAGCGCATTTTAGAATAGCACCGTTATGTTTGTTATGTTTGCTCTTTCAATGAGTGATAACACTTTTAAATGTTTCGGAAGTGAGCAGATTTTGCTTGCTTTCTGCTCTTTAACTGCTCTTAAGCCGGGCTTACTTTCCCAGTTCACTTTCCGATAAGTTCATCTATTTTTAACCCTTTGGTTTTAGCCGACTCTACCGATATCGACCAGGAATTGCTCGTCCTCTCCAAATCTTCTAACATCAGGAAATACCAATCTTCTCCGGAAAATTTTATTCCAAGCCAGCTTTCAGCACCAAATTTCTGTGAAAAAGTCCTTAACTGCTCAATTTCATCCTCCGGGAAATACTTCCTGCTCTCCTTGGTTACTTTACATTCTATAGCCAATCTTCTGATAGCATTTCCAGCCAGGATATCCGGAGAGGGATACCTGCTGCTGCCGCTGCCGGCAATTCGGATACAGCCCCAGCCGGCTTCATTAAAATACTTGACTAATTCCCTTTCTCCTTTTGTACCTTTGGCTTTGGCGTTCATTTGCGCTTAATTTCTTTTCCTCTTTACGGCTCTCTTTACTTAGATTCAATTTATGCACACCATCACACTTTAATCTTCATGAAATCTTCAGCAATGATGGAATTGTCAAAATAAGTTCTGGCTTCCTCAATTATCTCCAGAGAGCTTTTATAGCGCGGGCTGATGTGGGTAATTATCAATTTCTTAGCATTGTTTTTGGAAGCAATTATGGCCGCATCTTTGATAGTTAAATGCATGTATTTATCGGCTTTTTCTTCAATGTTGCTTAAATGTGTTCCTTCAGAAACCAGTAAATCCGCATCTTTAGCCAATTTGTCAGCCCCGGAGCAAGGGACCGTATCAGCAATATAGCTCACTTTTTTGCCTTTGACCGGGAAGGTTATGCTTTTGGCTAATATTTTCCTCCCTTTAAAGACAACATCTTCCCCCCTCTGCAGCTTGCCTAAAATTGGCCCTTTTAAGCCCAATTTATCTGCTTCAGCAACATTTATTCTCAAGCGGTCTTTTTCTATAAAGCTATAGCCAAGGCAGGGAGCGGAATGCTTTAACGGCTCAGCTAAGAGCTTAAAATCATCATTTTCGTAAAACACGCCGGAAGTAACTTCATTGATTTCATGCTCAATTATGCCCTTGGCCACAAAGGACTTAAACAAATTCCTGAAAAACTTCTTTGTTCCCTTTGGCCCATAAACATAAAGCTTCTGGGCGTATTGGTCTGCGCCCATCGCGCTTAACAGCCCGGGAACACCAAAAATATGGTCACCATGCCAATGGCTGAGCAAAAGCCGGGTAACTTTAGCTGGTTTTATTCCGGCGATGCGCATCTGCCTTTGTATGCCCTCGCCACAGTCAAAAAGAATGTTCTCTTCTTTAAAACTAAGCAAAAAACCGGGATGATTCCTTGCCTTAGTTGGCTGCATACAGGACGTTCCTAAAAAAATTAAGTCTATCATCATCCCGCCCCTCACATATTCTCCAGCACTGTTTTTAATTCGCTTAAATTTCTTATTTTCGGGCTGTAATCAAAAAGACCCTTTCTGTCCATGAGGATAGCATTGATTCCCAGCCTTTTTGCCGGGATGACATCACTTTGAACACTATCGCCAACAAGGACACATTCCTCTGCCTTCAAGTGCAGCTCCGCAAGCACTTTCCTAAAAAAATTCTTATCCGTTTTAATGAGATTGATGTCGTAAGAAAAAAAAGTTTTGTCAAAAAAGGGCCTTAAGGCAAACTTATCTAAAACATTGCCTACAGAAAAACAATCCGTATTGGAGACCAGCACTAAGGTATATTTGCCTTTTAATTTATCTAGTTCGTCTTTCACTTCATCGTAAGGTTTGGCTAACATCCAGGATTTGTTCCACATACCTACTAACTCTTCTGTCTTCTCTTCATTGCACTGCAGGCCAAATTCCCTGCAGACGCTTTCAAAGGCTTCACCAAGGGAAGCAAATTTCCTGGTCATCATTGCTTCTTCCATACGCACAACATATTCTGAAAAATGCACTTTAATGCCCAAAGACTCTTTCACTTGCTTAATGGGGCTCCAAATACCATTTTCTACTAATGTCCCCCAAAAGTCAAAGAAGATTGCTTTTACCATCTTATATAAAATTAAAGCCGAATCTATTTATATTTTACTGAATATTTTTACTGAATATTATGATAAAAAGAGTTAATCTACTAAAAATCAAAGACAAGCAAAATCAATAAAGATAAAAATCAAAGACAGGCAAAATCAATAAAGAAACAGAAAAATCACAATAAAAATGATAAAAAGAGTTAATTTACTAAGGGGCTTAAGGCCCTGCTCTTATTAAGTTCACTAAGTTCTGAGCACGATAAGCACCAAGCGCACCAGGCTTTCGCACGAATCTTCTTTTTTGTTTTTTTTAATTTTTCAGAGTTTAGTAATTATTCAGCTTTGTGAAGCAAAGTCGTCGCAAGAAAATAAGCAACGACTTTGCTTCACTTTACTGAAGTATTACGGACTATAGTTCCAACGCTGTTTTAATCTGCTGTGATAATCTGCGAAATGGATAACGAGCGTCGGCAAGCCGGGCGACCTGCCGTCATTCGCTGAAGAGAATAGCACCTTTGAGAACCAAAATTTAAAAATAAAAATAAAAAATTAAAAAACAAGAAATTAAAAAACAAGAATAAAAACAAGAAATTAAAAAAAACAAGAAGATTAATATTGAAGCTTTATGAGATTAATATTAGGGCCTTATGCTTGTCCATCCGGGAGCATCATCCCAACAAAATCTCTTTCCTTTTTCTCTCTAAAAACTGGTACACAGTCTTGTGCATGGAGCCGTTAATCAGCATGGCTACAGCCTGGCGGGCTAGCGAAACAGAACTTATTTCACCGATGATAGCTATAGTTTTTCCGTACACGGAAAGGTAAGTTTCAGTTAATCTTTCAATCTCTTCCCGCGATTTTCCGCCTTTGCCGATAATCCTTCCTTTTAATCTTTCCAGCGTGCTTTTGTTCTTCCCGGCAGCATCCTTAAGGTCAATAACTTCCAGAGAAAAGTCCGGTTTGACCAGAAGCAGGGCTATCTTCGGATTAAAACCGCGGGCAATAGCTTTGACAATTTCTTTAGTAGTGTATATGCTCAGCCCGTCCTTCCCTGTAATAACAACATCTCCTTCTTTGGAAATGTCCAGCCTGCAGTTCATCTCTTCTTCAATAAGCTTTTTTGTTCCCCCGTCCGTTCCTATAAGTACTGCGACCCTTTCTTCCGGTATCTTTAATTCATAAGAATACTCGTCTAATGAATTGCTTAATGAATTCTCTGTAGCTTCATCCATTTTTTTTCAATAACAATTTTTTCAATATCAACAATTTTTCATTTTTTTTCAACTATTTTTATTATTTTCCTGCAATAATTATAAATGTTTTTTCCACGCTGGCATTCACGCCTAATTTGTTGAAATAAGAAAGAACATTTTTTAAGTCCCTTTCCAGCAGCTCTCCGGAGTTGGGAGTTTTTACCAAGGTTGCCTGGGAGAAATCAATCAGGAAAGGTTTTTCTTTGTAATTTAAAATATTGAATGAAGACAAATCCCCGTGGATAAGCCCGTTGTCATACAGTTTTTTTATTTCTGTGATAACGTCTTTAAGGAATTGCCGGGGGTTTTCAGGAGGCAAATCTTTTAATTTTGCAGCAGGCAGTTCATCACCAATGAGCGTTTCCACAAGGATGTGGTTTTTGCAGCCTAATGGTCTGGGCGCATTGACCCGGGCTTTCTCAGCTCTTAGGAGATTTTTGTATTCTCTTTGCACCCAGGCGAGGATGATCTGCCGGCGGTGTTTTTGCAGGTATTCATAACGCGGATCTTTTTTGATGTAATCATACATTTTGTTGAAATTGCAGTTCTGTACGAAGTAGACCTTAACGATGACTTTCTGCTTTCCTTTCCTGGCAATAAAAATGCTGCTTTCCTTGCCTACGGAAAAGGGGCTGAGCAGCTCTTCAAACAATCCTTTGCTCTGCAGCTCAAAAAGCGTGCGGTTAGTGAACTCATCAAATACTCCTTTCAGCGTTTTGAAGCGTTCCTGGTAGGTTAAAGTAGCCATCTGTGTTTAAACCTCGCGTTATATTTAAAACAGAGGCTGTGGAGTATATATTTCTTTTTGTTAAACGAATTAAAATAGGCGGGGCGAGGCTTACGGCCAAGCTATTCCTGTTAAACACTTAAAATTGAGCATTATTAACCAAACTCTTCTTTTATATTAATCAAACCATTCTTTTAACTACTTCTTAATAACAAATCAACCGAAAGGTTTATATATAAGTACTACTTTTCAGTTGTTAACACATCTAAACCACCTCTTTTTCCCCAAACCAACTGCGCAAGCGGTTGGCACGGGGTTTTATACTAACTTAAGGAAATACTAACTTAAGGAAATACTAACTTAAGGAAATACTAACCTAAGGAAATACTAACCTAAGGAAATACTAACTTAAGGAAATACTAACCTAAGGAAATACTAACCTAAGGAAATACTAACCTAAGGAAATACTAACCTAAGGAAATACTAACCTAAGGAAATACTAACTTAAAGAAATACTAACCTAAGGAAATACTAACTTAAGGAAATACTAACTTAAAGAATTGGGTTAAAGAGTATGCTTTTGGTCTGTTTTAGCGTTTTGGTTTGTTTTAGCGGTTTTTAGGAGTTCCCAGCACTTTCCTAACTTCTGCATAGACATCATCCGGCTGCTGGGCAGCGTTAACTGCTGCAAGAATGCCTTTTCTTTTGAAATAACGAACTACCGGCTCGGTCTCCTTATGATAGATTTTAAATCTCTGTTTTATGACGTTGGGCCTGTCGTCCTTTCTCTGGATTAATTTTGTTCCGTCAAAATCACAGATGCCTTTTCTCTTCGGCGGGATGTATTTAATGTGGAAGTTATGCTCTCCTTTTGCGCAGACCCTTCTTCCCGAAAGCCTTTCTATCACGTCTTTTTCAGACACGTCCAGAAGAATAACTTTATTTATGCCTAAATCTGTCATTTGCTTAGCTTGCCTAAGCGATCTGGGAAATCCATCAAGAATGTAATTTTTTTTGTCTTTGACTTCCAGCCGGACCATTTCAGCAACAAATTTATAGGGAACAAGTTTGCCTTTGTTAATGAACTTGCTTATTTCTCTTCCCAGAGCTGTTTTTTTATTAACTTCCTCCCGCAGCAGTTCTCCCGGTGATATGTGAAAGAGACGGTAATCTTTAGCCAGCCTTTCAGAGATGGTACCTTTTCCGCTTCCTGGCGGACCTAAAAGAATAATTTTCATCTTAAAGTTAGATTTTTGAGTTGTTTTATTATTTGAGTTGTTTTATGGTTATAGAAAGAATGATTTTTTTTCTTTTAAAATAGTTTGCGGTTTTTTTTGTTTGTATTTAATCTGTCTGGGCTGGCTGGTCGGCCTGCCTCGGTGAAAACTTGCTGGTAATAATTGCTACAATATTGCTTCTTTTTCCCGAAGGTTTTCGCCTCTTAACTTCTGGCAAATAGCTCCGCTCGGCAGGCACACTTAATGACCCAGCCAGCCCAGACTTAGTACATACGGCTTTTTTGTTTTAGTTTCTTTCCTCTTTCCAGCTCCACCATTTTTCTTCTCCGATAATGACATGGTCTATAACAGGAATGTTGAGCGTCTCTCCCGCTTCAATAAGTTTCCCGGTAATTTTCCTGTCCGCTTCTGAGGGAGCCGGATCTCCGGAAGGGTGGTTGTGAGCGAGAATTATTTTGGTTGCCGAATTTTTGATGGCTGACTTAAACACTTCCCGCGGGTGCAGCAAAGCACAGTCCAGAGTGCCCAAAGAAATAACTTCCTTGCCGATAATTTTGTTTTTGCTGTTGAGCAGCAGAACAATAAATTTTTCCTGTTTTTCCTCTTTTAACTGCTCTTTGAATAGGTTAAAGACGTCTTTAGATGATTTAATGGTGGTTAAGCTGTTTTTGACTGTATTGCTCCTTTTAGCTAGCTCAAACAAAGCTTTAATTTGCATGGCCTTAGCCGGGCCGATGCCCTTAATTTCCTGCAGCTCCGTTAAGGAAAGAGTGGAGAGCTTATCCGGCCCGTATTTGGAAATGAGGCGGTTGGACATATCAATTACATTTTCCTGTGCAGTGCCCTTCTGTAAGATAATGGCCAGCAGCTCAGCATCGCTTAAGGCATCTGCGCCCAGTTTCTGCAGGCGCTCCCTGGGGCGGTTTTCTTCAGCAATGTCTTTGATGCGCATTTGTTGATGGAAACGGGCGGGATATTTAAATGTATAATTTTTAGAGGTGTAATTTTCCACCGAAGTGTTTATATATTAGAGGCAATAATTATCATTAAATGCCCGCCACAGAGCGTACCTGTGGGAGCGTACGGTAATACCAAGCCGTGAGCGCAGGGGTTAGTGGTGTGGCTTCATGTTTAAAACTTTAACTTTAGGTTTAATTAAGACGAGTTAAAAATTAAGAAAAAGTTAAGAAAATAGGCAAGTTTAACGTTTACTGTTTCATCAACGTTTATTGTTTCATCAAATATCACTTTATGTTTGACTTGGAAAGTCGTTGGAAGGGTTGGTTGTAAAAGCTTATCTATTTTCTTGTGAGTTAAAGGTAAAATAAAAGTAATAAAGTAATGTCAAAGGTAGAATACGTTAAAGAATAATAAAAGTAATAAAGTAATGTCAAAGGTAGAATACGTTAAAGAATACAGAGAATAAAATTTACGGCTTAGATAGAGCAAGATTATCATACTAAGTATGTTCAAGCAATGCTTTGCTGCAGAAAAGCAGCTAATAACATTATAAGCAACATTATAAATATAATAAGCTAGTATAAAAATAACCTTTAAAATAATAAAAAGAACAGTTCATTGGTTTGCTGATTTAAAGGATATTTAATGCTGCTTTGCTTCATTCTAAGCCAAATACTGGAGGCGTTAAAAATGGCAAAAATAAGCCCGGTAGCGGCAAAATATATCATTCATTCAACAATAGGTATAGAAGGGGTTGTAGATCGGCCGGATGTCATTGGAGCAATTTTCGGGCAGACGGAAGGTTTGCTTGGGAATGACTTAGAATTAAGAGAGCTGCAGCGCAGCGGAAAAATAGGCCGAATTGAAGTTAATGTAAATATCAGTTCAGGGAAAACAAGCGGGGAGATAATTATTCCCAGCTCTTTGGACAAGACTGAAACGGCCATTGTTGCAGCAGCTTTGGAAATAATCCAGCGCATCGGGCCGTGCAATGCCAAAATTGAAGTAAGCAAAATTGAAGATGTCAGGATAAGCAAACGCAGTTTTGTTGTGGAAAGGGCCAAGGCTTTATTAAAAGATTTAACTGAAAAGACACTGCCGGATTCCCAGGAATTGTCCTATGAAGTAGCCCAGTCCGTAAGAATGATGGAGGTTGTGGAGTACGGCCGGGAGAGCCTTGCTGCCGGACCGGCAATTGACGAAAGCGATGAGGTCATTGTTGTGGAAGGGCGTGCAGATGTCTTAAATTTGCTCAAGCATGGATTTAAGAATGTTATTTCCATGAACGGAACTTCCTGCCCGCAGACCATTAAAGATCTGACCAGAAGAAAGACGGTTACTGTTTTTGTAGACGGTGACCGTGGCGGAGACTTGATTTTAAGGGAGCTTCTCAGCGTGGCCGATGTTGATTTTGTCTGCAAGGCTCCTGATGGGAAAGAAGTTGAAGAGCTGACTAAGAAGGAAATCCATAAATCCCTGAGAGGAAGGATAACCTCCGAGCAGGCCAAGCTGGATTTAGGTATTGACAGCGATGGTGCTCTTAGGGAGATGGAAAAGAAGCCTTATGAGCGCATACAAAAGCAGGTAATTCCGAAGAGAAATGGCGATGTAAAGCCTTTTTCATTCCAGCCAAAGCCGCAGCCGCAATTTGCTTCCCAACCACAGCTACAAGTCCAAAAGACTGTAACTACCCTCTCTCCGGAAAGAAAGCTCTCTTTGACTGAAAAGAAAATACTTAAAGAAACACTGGAGGATTTATTTGGGACAAGGGGAGCATGCATTTTTGACCAGAAATTAAACATTCTCGGCAAAGTTCCCTTAAGCGAATTAACTTCTACTGTCAAAAGCCTTAACGGCGGCATTTATGCAATAGCTCTGGATGGGGCCATTGACATTGATTTGGTCAGGCTGGCAGAGAAATTAGAAATTACACATCTTGTCGGCATAGCCTCAAAGGTAAAAGACACGCTGAGGATAAATGTGCTTACTGAGGATAGGTTGTAAGCGTTGATTCTTGTCTTGGGTATCAAACCCCACAGTTCTGCTGTGATGATAAAATCCAAGACAAGACCAACAAACCCCGCAGCTCTGCTGCGATTGGGTTTGTTGATTCGTTTGGTCTGACTCCAACAATCACTCACTTTTTGGATTGTGCCTTTCCACCACAACCTTTTTATCTTTCTTTCTTTTAATTTGTATTTATGGTCTTTGATGTAGTTATTGGGCGTTCAAAAAGAGATGTGGAGAAGTTTGGCAAAGCCGGCACGGTTTTTGTCGGCAAGCAGTATATCCAGATGGGACAGACTGTTTCCCTTTCTAATCCGGTTTATATGGACGTCGCCAGCGCACACGTAGCTTTTATAGTCGGTAAGCGCGGCAGTGGGAAATCCTACACGATGGGCGCAATTGCCGAAGGCTTAGCTGACTTGCCTCTGGAAATCAAGCAGAACCTTTCCATAGTCCTTTTAGATACGATGGGCATTTACTGGACGATGAAATATCCCAACTTTCAGGATGCCCAGCTGGCTAAAGAGTGGGGTTTTGAGCCGAGAGGATTAGATGTCAAAATTTATACTCCCACAGGCTTCTTCTACAAATACAGAGAGGAGGGCATTCCTACAGATTTCCCT
>JBFMFP010000017.1:0-21970 GCA_040751885.1 Nanobdellota archaeon | reverse complement strand
ATTAAACAGCCTGTCCAGATAAGAAAAATGAAAAAAGCATTTTTCTGATATTTACACAGTATTTCATACTTTACAAACAACGAGAAAATTGAAAAATAATTTTCTCTAGCTTAAAAGTATTTCATACTTTACAAACAATTAAAAATGACAATCCAACTTTCAGGTTATACTGCTTTATTGGAAAACGCAGTTTACGCAAAGGAAGTAGGCAACGTTAAAGACGATAATAGCCAGATTGCTGGGATTCAGGGAGTTGTATTGCTCGGGACTTTTACAGAGCCAACTGAAGACCAAGTAGTTGAACATTTACGTGAAACAGCTCAGAATACTAGTTCCTTCGGCCACTTAGTTCTTCCCACAGGAGTAGATTACATGGCCGGGAAAAGCCTGCTGGAAATTGCTATAATGAAGCTCCCAGAGCAAATCAGGCAGCATTTGCGTACTGCTGAGAAAGACTGTATGACCTTTGTACGCAGACATACTCTGGCTGAAAAGGCTAGCCCGGAAGACGCACCTCGTTACCTTCAAACAAGATACGGATTCATCCCGGCAAAATTTCTTGAACAAGATGAAACTACCTGGAAAAAAGATGGTTCTATTTGGTTTAATGCAGTGCTTTCCCACGAACTTTTGAGAAAAAATGGCCTGGGAGAAAGATGGAGTATGAACTTGTTACTATCTGACGAAGGATTGCCGAATAGACCAGAATTAGAAATCTTACTAAAGCACGGCACGCACGGCTCCAGAACTCTGGACATAAATAGAACGAGATATAATATTGAAAGTGTAAGGGAAGTGGTTGATGCATTGTACCGAGCTTTCCCAACTCCTGAGCAGCTCTCTCAGTTAAGAGACACTTCGGCTGGAGCCTTAGAAGAGATGTCCATGCAGCCTGTAATGGCTTTGCACCAGCTGGTTAAGGAACAGAAAGCTAATGAGCAAGCTCAAAGGCTTTTTCTGGCCAATGGAAGTCCAGGAAGTCCCGCCTCCAAAAAGCGGAGCAACTAACTTGTTAAAAGCAACTAGCTTGTTGAAATAATCTCTGGAAAATCTGCTAAAAATTCAAATCATCAGCACCTTCTGCTTTCTCACCACTTTAATCCTACACCACTTTGAATATCCCAAAAATTCCCCGCCGGCCTGAATGGGAAAAGGCTGCTCGCTTCTGACAAGAAATTCTTTCCCCTTCAAAGGCAGCAAAGGCGACTTAGCCAAGCCCATCTGTGTCAAAACCAGCGCCCATAATCTTAAAGCCTTATTAAAAGCGGGAGAATGGGTATTTACTAAAGCCATCCCTAAAATGTTGCCGTCATCATCTTTCATTGTGCCAAGCAAGGACCTTATTCCATAGCCAATATAAGGCACTTTCCCAATGATAAGATTCACGCAATTATCCCAGTGGTATTTCCTGCTGTCTACAGTGCATTCAAGATCATACTTAATTCTCGGGCCGCGGGCAATTTTAAAACATGCTTCTATATATCCAAAAAGAGTATGGTTTTCTTTTTTCTGGTTAACCCTTGTTACTTCTGCATCAACTCCGATGCCTATAAACAAAGTCTGTATTTTTCCATTTTCCCATTCCAGCTGCAGAACATCCAGAAGAATCTCCCGGAAAGGAAACCTTGAGCGCAGATATTCAAATCTTTTTCCTTTATAAAAAGAGGAATAGAAGGAATTTCCTGCTCCTAAGGGAAAAAAACCCAGGCTTTTCTTCTGCAGCGGCTTGTAATTAAGTGCTCCTTCAAAAGTCCCATCCCCGCCGGCAATGATGAACTGCTCAGCACTTTTTACTTTTTTATCCATGCCGGCAAAAATGTCTTTTCCGGACAAATAAAAAACGGGAGCATTTCTCCTCAGCGCAAACCTCCTTAGCAAATGCCTTCTATAAGCATCACGATAACCCCCAGCTTTCTCATTGGCAAGGATGATTATTTTTTCCCTTTTGATTTCTTTTCCCAGTTTTATCCTGTTGTGCAGCCCCTTCCCGTAAACTAAACTATAATGGATTATGGAAACTATGGCTAAAATAAGGGCAATTAATGTAAATAAAAAAACCATAGTATTGGCTAGAAAAATCAAATCGATAAGATTGTCGTAAAAAAGAAAATCTTTAATCAGTAATGTAAAGACAACTACAAACTGAAATGAAGTTATTACTTTCCCATACATTTCTCCTCTTATAACCACATCATCCCGTGCAGCTACCATGCGGATATAGCCGATAATTATATCGCGCAACAAGAAAATGGCGAAAATTACTGCAGGAAAAGAATTTCTTAAAACGAAAACAAATAACAGTGTCAGAACTACAATCTTATCTGAAAAGGGATGGAAAAAAGACTCAACTGCTTTCTTTTTTATAAATAATTTTTCAAAGAAATCAATTAAAACCGAAATGAACAGGAGTAAGATTGCTAAAAAGGAAAAGAGTAGTGATTCTTTATAGATAAAGTAGATAATAAAAGGAATTATAGCTATATGAAATAAGGCAATGAAGTTAGTTATATTCATAATTGACATTTATTTTACAAGAATTAAAAAGGTTTTGGGTTCATTTTGCATGGTACTTAATTTTCATTTAATCTCCAACCAACTCTTAAATAAAGATAAAATTATTTCCGCACAGTTTAAAGATGATTTGCAGGGGGTGTATGGGTTTATTGACCAGAAAACCTTTGAAAAACACAAGAAGATGCTCTTGGAGATGGAGCATACTTAATATTGAATTTCTATTAATACCGTATTTCCGGCAGGCTGAATAAAGGTGCGGTGTCTATTGGTTTGCCGTGCATTTCGGTCAGGACCTCATCGGCGGCTTGTTTGATGTAAAAAATAGGAAACATTTTTATATAAGAAATGTTTCCTTTAGGAAACAATGGAAAAAGACCTTTTTAAAAAACTGATCGTGGAATGGCTGGAAAGAAAACTGCCGGAGCTGATAGAGAGGGATTTAAAGTTTAAACCGGCTGAAGACATAACAGCGGTAATTGGGCCGCGCAGAGTAGGAAAAACGTATTTTATGTTCCAGATAATAAAAGAATTGCTAAAGAAAACAAGTAAAGAAGGGATTCTGTTCATTGATTTTGAAGACAACCGGTTAACTGGCCTTAAAGCAAACAAGCTTGACGACCTTTTTTTAGTTCATAAGGAGTTAAGCGAACAGGAGCTTAAATATCTTTTTTTTGACGAAATTCAGGAAATCGAGGGGTGGAGCAAATTCGTAAGAAGGCTGCATAGCACTAGAAAATACAGGATAATAATCAGCGGCTCTTCGTCCAAGCTGCTGGGAAAGGAAATAGCCACGGAGTTAAGAGGGCGATATAAAACAATTTTTGTAGCTCCGTTTTCTTTTAAAGAATTCCTTCACTTGAAGAAATTTGAATATACCCCAAAGATTGAGTATAGCGCAGAAAAAGGGACACTGCTAAGGCGGTTTAAAGAGTATCTGGAATATGGTGGCTATCCTGAAATAATAAAAGAAAGCGACCTATTTGAAAAGAAAGAGAAGATAAACAGCTATTATGACGCTATTTTTTACAAAGATATCGTAGAAAGGCATAAAATAACTAATTATGAAATTATGGAAATGCTGATGAATTACTTGGTAAATAACCCTGCTTCAGTATTCTCCATCAGTAATTTTGAGAAAGTACTTAAGGAGAAAGGCTTAAAAGTCAGCAAGAAAACTATTTCTTTGTATCTTAAATACTTGGAGGAAGCTTTCTTTGTCTATGCTTTGGAAGAATTTTCCTATTCTGCAAGGAAAAGAATCATGCGGCCAAAAAAAATATACTTGGTGGATAACGCTCTAGTGACCTTTCTTTCTTCCCAATTTTCTCCGGATACAGGAAAGCTGTTGGAGAACACGGTTGTAACAGAATTAAAAAGGCAGAAAAAAGAAGCATTCTTCTTTAAAGGAAAAAAAGAATGCGACTTTGTGCTCAAAGAAAGAGGAAGAATCAGCCAAGCTATACAAGTATGTTATAGTTTGAATGAAAAAAACAAAGAGAGGGAATTAAAAGGGCTGCTGGAAGCAATGGATTATTTTAAGTTAAAAGAAGGCATAATGCTAACTTATGAGCAAGAAGATAAATTAACAATTAAAAACAAAAAGATAAAAATTGTTCCAGTATGGAAGTGGCTGCTTTTTAATACTGAATTTCCAGCAGGTTGAATAAAGGTGCGGTGTCTATTGGTTTGCCGTGCATTTCGGTCAGGACCTCATCGGCGGCTTGTTTGAAAAAGAAGATATAGGCGAAAGCTTAGTGCTCATTATACTTTGCTCCAGCACGAACAGAGCTTTAGCTTCCCTATCTTTGTTGTTGATTTTTTTATTTATTCTTTTTCTGCTTTTTCTAGAATTGCACCTGCTCATTTTCATTTTGAATTACTACATCCCTTCCATTCCACCATGGGGCATTCCACCAGGAGAAGGCGGCATTGCAGATTTCCCAGAGCCGCCTAAAATAACGTCATCTATCCTTAAGATCATCTCTGCCACTTCCGCCGCACTGGACACAGCCTGAGTCTTGATCTTTAACGGCTCAATGACCCCTTCCTGCCAGGCATCCATAATCTGTCCTGTAAATACGTTTATTCCTGCACCGGCGAAATTATTGTCATGGGCAAACCTTAATTGTGTCAGAACATCGATTGGATCCAAACCGGCATTTTCTGCCAACGTTCTGGGAACCACTTCCATTGCTTCGGCAAAAGCCTGCACTGCCAACTGCTCCCTTCCGCCCAACGTTGCCGCAAAACGATGCAACCCTTTAGCCACTTCCATTTCCACAGCTCCTGCACCGGCAACTATCGCCCCTTCTTTCAAAGCTGCAGCCAAATCGCCTAAAGCATCAGCAACCGCCCTTTTAATCTCTTCAGCAACATGCTCCGTTCCGCCGCGAATTAACAGCGTAACCGCTTTGGGATTGTGGCATTTCTCTACAAAAAGCATTTCTTCATCGCCGATTTTTTCTTCGCGGACAATTCCGGCAAAACCTAAATCGTCTGCAGTTAACTCTTTCCAGTTGCTGACAATTTTTGCCCCCGTAGCCCGGGATAATTTTTCCATATCGCTCTTCTTTACTCTTCTTGCCGCCAGGACTCCTGCTTTAGCTAAGTAGTGCTGAGCCAGATCATCAATCCCTTTTTGCGAAAAGAGGACTTTTGCACCTGTAGCAACAACAGCATCAACCATTTTTTTCAGCGTCCTTTCTTCCTGCTCCAGAAAGGAATTTAGCTGCGCAGGATCAGTTATCTGAATCTTGGCATCAATTTCCGTGTTTTTAATTTCCAGAGCTGCATCCAAAAGAGCAATTTTGGCATTTTCCAGCCGCTCAGGCATGGAGGAATGGACTCTTTCTTTATCCAGGACAATTCCTTCCACCAGCTCGCTTTTATCAACATTATCGCCGATAATTCTCTCTACTTTAATATCATTAATGTTTATTTTAGTGGTGTTTATTTCAGTAGTGTTTATTTTAGTAGTGTCTATTTCAGTAGTGTTTATTTTAGTAGTGTCTATTTTAGTAGTGTCTATTTTAGTAGTGTTTATTTTAGTAGTGTCTATTTTAGTAGTGTTTATTTTAGTAGCATTTTTTTCCGCAACACTTTTTACTGCTTTCACTATCAATGCTGCCAGCGCTTCCTTATTTGCTTCTGCACCTTTGCCGGTCATGGCCGTAATGGCGATATTTCTCAGCAAGGACTCATCGTTAATCATCACTTTCTTTGCCGTTTCTCTGAGCAATTTCTGTGCTTTTTCTTCGGCTAACCTATAGCCCTTAGCCAAAACTGCCGGATGGATTTCCTGCTCGAGCAGATCTTCAGCTTTCTTAAGCAGCTCCCCGGCTAATATAACAGCAGTAGTTGTTCCATCGCCGACAGTTTCTTCCTGTGTCTTGGCCACTTCCACAACCATCTTGGCCGCAGGATGCTCTATCTGCATTTCTTTAAGTATCGTCACTCCGTCATTTGTAATGGTTACATCACCAACAGAATCAACAATCATTTTATCCATTCCTTTAGGTCCTAATGTGGTTCTCACCGTCTGGGCTACTGCTTTCGCTGCTGCAATATTGTTATGCTGTGCATCCCTTCCGCTAGTCCTCTTGGTGTCTTCAGGTAAAATAAATATCGGCTGAACATTGTTTGTCATTTGTAACACCTTACTAATTTAACATATTCCCGTTTGTCATTTGCAACACCTTCTATGATTTAACATATTCACATTCATACACCGGATTTAACATTCTTACCCCCATACACCCCTATGCAGTAAAAACTGAGGAAAGGCAGCTTTTTAAAGCTTATGGAAGAAAGGTGCTATCTCTTCAGCGAATGACGGCAGGTCGCTCGGCTCGCCGACGCCCGTTGTCCATTTCGCAGATCATCGCAGTAGATTAAAACAGCGTCGGAACTAACTTCCCTCTTACGAATAGTTCAGCTCGCCTCGCCTGTTGACCAAGCCGTCATTCGCTGAGTTGAGAAGTATTTGGAAGAAACTCACTATTCTACAATACTATAGTCTATTCTACAATAATTATAGTCTATCATAACAATCTTTATTAATTAACCTTACCCATTTTGGCCTAAATGGCGCAAATTATTTTCTTAGGAACAGCAGGCAGCCCGGCCGTAGTCAGCAAGCAAATGCGCTCGTCCGGCGGAATAATCCTACAGATGGAGGACTTGCAGTTCCACATTGATCCCGGTCCGGGAACTTTAAACAAAGCCAAGGAATACGGTGTGAATGTGCAGCACAACAGTGCAGTTCTTGTTTCCCACAACCATGTCAGCCATTGCAATGACCTTAATGCTGTAATAGACGCAATGACCCATGGAGGCATAGAGCACAGGGGCATTCTTCTTTCCAGCAAATCCGTGCTCCATAATTTAGAGGGAAGCCATCCCTTTCTGACGAAATATCATCAAAGCCTGGTAGAAAAAATAATCCCTATGGAAAAAAGCCACAAAATAGGCATAGAATTGGTTGAAATCCATGCTTTATCAGCAGAGCATACTGACCCGACAGCTATAGGATTTAAGTTCTTCTGCCCAAAATTCACGTTAAGCTATTCCGGAGACACAAAATTAACTCCCGCTTTGCTGGAGGAAATGAAAGGCAGCGATATTCTTATCCTAAATGTGCCTTACCTTGGAGAAGATGCAAAGGGAATGAACCTAGACATAGGCTCAGCAATCAAGCTCATTTCTTCCGTACGGCCTAAGCTGGCGGTAATGACGCATTTCGGCCTGGAATTTTTAAAATCGGACCCTATTCATCAGGTCAGGGAAGTGCAGAGAATTACGGGAGTGCAGACCATCGCTGCCAATGACGGCCTAATCATCAGCCCCGGATACGGGCAATACCAAGTGCCGGTGAAAGGGTATAGCTAAGCTGAGTTCCATATGTGTAGTTATATTTGCTCCATTTATTTTCGTAAATAAAATCAACAGAAAGATTTAAATATTTCTTACTCTATTATTAACATAAGGTAAATTTTGGAATATTCCAAAATAAAAAAATATAAAATTTTAGAGTATGGAAGTATGGCAATCCAAAGGAAGTTGTCTAAAAAATTAAAAGAACAAGCTAAAAATAGAAAGATTTCTATTTTAATCGGAGCAAGGCAGGTAGGAAAAACAACAATATTAAAAGAGCTGTTTGAAAATTTATCCCGTAAGGGAAATAAATGCTTATTCTTAGACGTAGACATATTATCAAATTATGAAAAAATAAGCAGCTTTGATAATCTGCTGAACCTTCTCAGGCTAAACGGTTACGATGAAAAACAGAAAGAATTTTTTTATCTCTTCATCGACGAGTTTCAGAAATATCCGCTGCTTACCAAAATAATGAAAAATAGTTATGATAATATTCCTAATGTTAAAATATATGCTTCCGGCTCTTCATCATTAACAATTAAAGATCAAGTCCAAGAATCTTTGGCGGGCAGAAAAATAATAAACGAAATGTTCCCTTTGGATTTTGAAGAATTCTTGATTTTTAAGAATAAGAAAAGGCTTGCAGAAAATTTGAAAAACATACAAAAACTGAAAGGAGATAACTTATCAAGCTCGTTAAGAGAATACAGGCTGCTTTTAGAGGAGTATATGATTTTTGGAGGGTATCCCGAGATGGCATTAGCTGGCTTAAAAGAAGAGAAAATTCAGGTTCTTTCCAGCATATTTGATCTCTATGTAAAAAAAGATCTTGTAGAACATCTTAACGTGGACAAGATTCTTAATGTTAAGAGATTAGTTGAGTTTCTGGCGGTAAATAGTGGACAAAAGATAAAATATGAAGAGCTGTCAAAAGTTAGTTCTTTGAGTTTTAATGAAGTAAAAAAATATATTGAAATTCTCTCTGAAACATACATTATTAGAGAAATAAGACCGTTTTTCACCAACAAAAACAAAGAGTTGGTCAAGATTCCTAAAATTTATTTTCTCGACAACGGCGTTAGAAACTATTTTACAAATAACTTTAACGAGTTAAAGCTGCGGGACGATAGTGGCTTTTTGTTTGAAGGGTTTATTTTAGCAGAACTGATTAAAGAAGGCGTAGGAAATATTAAGTTCTGGAATGATAAAAATCTTGAAGAAATAGATTTCATTAAGGAAGAAGGGGGATTATTAACGCCTATCGAAATAAAATTCAAAGAAATATTAAAATCCTCCGACTTCTCGGGATTAAATAGTTTTCTAAAAAGTTATAAAAAAATTAAGAAAGCTTATTTAATAAGTTTAAATTGCCAAAAAAAAGAGAAGAAAGTTTCTTTAATACTACCCTACTTAGCGGGTAAAGAAATACACAAATAAATTTTATTATACCTAATTTTTGGTATTGTTTTACCTAAAAATAGGTTGACTAGTATAAAAATGTTCGCTTAGTTATGATACTACTATGAAGATACAAAAGATTTATAAAGTGGCAGGATTATTTCATCTTACAATGAGATTCAAAGACATTACAAGCAAACTTACATGGAAAAATGCAGCAATTGGTTTAGGTATAGCTGTTGCGTCTGTAGGACTTACTAATGGTTATCTAAAATGTGAAGAATACGTTGGGCAGAAGATGTTTTGTGAGGATTATGGACATTTGAAAGGAGAACCAAGGGAAGTTATAGATCAACACGCTACTGCATATTGGCCAAACATTCATCCCTCCAACAAAGAGCGATATTTCAATGCTTTTGCTGGATGGGTTGACAAATGTGAATAATTCAATTATTTTTCTTCTTTTTAACAAAACAAAATCCAGTTTAACGGTTTCATGAATGATTTGGGATTACAATGACAGTAAGGGTGTGCGATATATTTCTTTTTGTAAATGGCCATATTAAGTTTTTTAATTTTGTCTTCATTCTCTTTATTGATTTTATTGTAAGGGGGACGAAATAAGGTTGGCTTCTCCTCAAAACAATTTTCAAAATCTGTTATTGCTGATGCGAGTTCTTCATCATCAATTTCTTTATTGAATTCGTGATAAGAATGTTTCACGCCATGAAGTCCGATTGTTTTGTTGAGTGATTTGATTTTAGCACACCATTCTTTATTGTTATTAATTGAATCATTTTCAAAACAAGGGATGATGTAGAGAATATCAGCTTTTTCCAATAAACTATCACAAATATTAGTTGGATACACATCATCAACAATCAATGGGTTTCTGCTGCTGATTAGGCTTAGTGTATAAATAATGCCAATTGTCACAATAAGTAATAAGTGGAAGAGGTGGAAAAGGAATAGTAATTATTTTTTTTATTTTTTTCGAATTCTTAAAAAACTATTAACTAAATTGACAATGCTTTTACAAGAAAAATTCTATTCCCCACACCACCAGTAGCCCTAAAAAGCATCCTGCAGAGATGAAGGGCATGGCTGGATAGAATTTATCTTCTTTGCCTTTCCACAATAAAATACTTAATCCCAGCAAAGCACCAAATGGAATAATCAAACTCTGCCACAACCCGTATTCTTTCAATAAAACTCCGGCAAATATTAAAGGAAAACCAATATCTCCCCCGCCTAACACGGCTGTTTTTACTGTTGTCAATACTTTTTTAGGTGCGGCTGTTCCTATTTTCTTGTCAGCAGATCTCTTCCCGGTGATTTTTTTCCCAGCAGCTTTTCCAAGTTTGTAAGGAATAAAAAAGCCGGCAAAGATTTTTGCTTCCGTCTGCGATTTAGCCAAAGTAATCATATGCTTGGATTTCCAGACAGCATAAGCGTCATAGCCGGAAATCAAGACGAGGAGAATAACAATTGACCAGATGTTAAACAAAGGCACGAAAATGGCTGCCAAACCGCCATAAACAAACAGCTCAGTAAAATTATGTATCCAGACATTGGGCCTGAAAATCTTCCAAATGCCCGCAGCTAAAGCAATGATTGCTGCAATTTCTTTTCTGACGAAAACTCCCCAGGCCACGGTTAAAGAAAGCACAACCGCAATCAAAAACCATAATTTCCAAACTAAAGTCAGGTTATATTTCATCAGCAGCAATAAAATTACCGTGCCGATAAGAATGGCTATAATTATGGGAATGAAAGAAGTTTTTTCTTCCAGCGGCGGTCTCTCGCCGATAGGCAGCTGCTTGAACTCTGTCTTTCCCGTCTCTGCGCTTTTCAGCGGATCAATATATTTGTAAATGATGACAATGCCGATAAACTGCGCGAGAAGAAAAATCAGCAGGACGATAACTGTTATTTTTATATTATGCTTCATAGAACAGTGATTATTAAAATGTTTATATATTTAACTGGTTATATACAACTGAACTTCAACTGAACCCAACATATTCATAATCAGCATCTTCCCTTCTTTCCTTATTCCCTTCTTTATCCCTCTTCGCTTCCTTAACAAAATCCTTAAACAAAGGGATCTTTATGGGAACGGCAAACTTGGTGAACGTGGAAGTTACCAATGCTTCCCCCTGGTCTAAAGAAGCAATATTCCTGTTGTCCTGGGACAAATCCTGCGGACTGCTTTCAATTACTGCCTGCCGCTCAGAATTCATTTCCAGCCCCAAAACAATTTTTGTGTTCATGTTGGCAAGAATGTTTTTAGGAATTTCCGAAGGCAGCTGGGTAATGGCAATCAAACCAACTTTAAACTTTCTTCCCTCCCTGGCTAAAGTTTCAAAAATGTTGCTGCCCTGCTCCAAGACCTGCTTGCCCAACACCCGGGGAGCTTCTTCCAGAACGACCGAAACAACCGGCTTGTCTTCCAGCTGTCCAACTTTTTTATAATATTTATACCTCTCAAAAATTTCCGCAGTGACTAAACTGCCGACTAAAATCTCAATCGCCCCCGAGAAATAGCTGGTGTCAATGACGACTGCCTTTCCCCGCTCCAAATCATTGCAGATGTCCGCAATCGTATTTTCTCCTGCAACTGCATCAAATATTCCCTGGCAGGAAATCTGCCCGTTTTCAATCTCCAGGTTAAGCAAGGAAATCAGTTTCCTCTTTACTACAGCAAGGGTATCTTCATGGAAATGAACATTCTTTACCGCCTCTTCTTTGAGAAGTGAAGCAACCCAATTTATGCCGAACTGCCGGTAATACATATACAGACACTGCCTCTGCGGATCGGACAGGCTTATTGCTCCCTGGAAATGCTCCGGCTTCAGTTTATGGACATTGATTTTAAGCGTCCTGGCCCCAACAGGAGGATTTAGGGGCGTGTAATAGCTGACTTTATCTTTATGCGGATGGTTTTTTAATCCCAGCCCAACTCTTCCGTAATATTCATCATGCGGATCAAGGACCAGCACGCCAGCATAATCCTTTTCCAATATGTCCCAAAGGATGCAGGACATAAGATTGCTTTTTCCTTTTCCCGTGCTTGCCGGAATTAAAACGTGGTGGCTGAGCACATCTTTCCCCTGAAGAAAAATGTCAAACTCCATCTCCCGGCTGCCGCTGCGCAGCTTTCCTAAAAAAAGCGGGTTATCCGGCTTGGTAATGAAAGCCAAATCTTCTTTTTGAATTTCCCTAACTGTAGAAAAGAAAGAGGGCAGCTTCTTGCAGGTCTTGCTTTTCCTATCTATATTTAAAACCGGTTTGAGCAGAGCCAGCTGATAATTCCTTAAGCTCTCATCCATGATGTTAAAGCTGCCTTCTTCAAGATTCATCCCTGCAACCATCTCTAAGTTCTGGGCAGAGATCTGGCTGCCGTAAACTAAGTCATAGACTTGAAGGATGAACTTTTCACTGCCTTTCTCAATCACAACCAGCTCGCCCAGCTCTACATCCGCATCGGACTTTACGCGCATGACTATCTTAGAAAAATCACCGGAAACCACCTGGCCTTTAAGCATGTTTTTAAGCATGATATTAAGTGTATAACAGCTGTTTTTAATGATTTAGGTTATTGAACAGAATATACGGGTTTATTGCGTATGAATTGATTCCAGATGAATTTATTGCAATAGGAATATGCGACTAAACAAAAACCACCCAAAAGTTTAAATAAATAATTACGTATTTTTACGTAAAATGGAAAGAATAGGGCGTATCAGCAAGGGTACATTAATGGACCAAATTTATCTGCCTAAAAACCGCTCTGGGCTGAAAATAGGAGAATATGTAATTATCAAGCCGCTGGAAGAAAAAGAAAAAGAAGAAAGCCGGCAAATGGCGGGAAAGCTTTATTTTTACGGAGTCCGTTCTCTTGAGCCTGTCAAAGTGGACTTAATCAATTCAACCATAAGCATTTTTCTTAAATCAAAAAAAATTAATAAAGAAGAGGTGGATAAAGCGATTTTAAAGGAATTCTCCCTGAAAAGCATAAGCCAAATAAAAGAAAATCTTTTAATTGAAAAGGAATTTTTACCAAAATACCTTCAGCTTTACAGGCAGACTTTTAATTCTATCTTGAGAGGGATGGCACATGAAGCAAAATAAAAATAAACTTATTGACCTGTTAGTAGGCAACATTTCCAATGCTATTCTTCACAGAATACTGGAAAAAGCCATTGACAACCCTGAAATCTCCCACAAACTTTTTTAAATAAGCCCTATTTTAGCTTATGATATGGAAGCAACAGTAGCACATTTCAGAAGGGGGAAAAATCATCAGAATACTAAACAGGCCATTCTTAAAATTGCTGACTCTGCAGAAGAGGCACAGAAATACATAGGCAAGACAGTTGTCTGGACATCTGCGGGCAAAAACAAGACGCGCATCACTGGAAAGATTTCTGCACTGCATGGAAGAAGCGGAAGCGTAAGGGCCATGTTCTCTGACAAAGGACTGCCCGGGCAGGCTTTAGGGCAGAAAGTTAAGGTTGAATAAAACGAGAAAATTGAAAAAAATAATTTTCTCTAGTTTATATAGATAATTCTGATAGTTAGAGCACATTTTAGTACATCCTAACTGACGACAAATAATTAGGAAATTTTGCTCTAATCAAGGGAATTATCTATAGATGTTTTATAAACAACAAAAAATACTTATTTAGAATTTCTATTGATGTCCGCCTGGTGCAAATGCTGCCATGTTTTTTATCTCCCCGTTGATGAATTCATCAATCCTGCTATGAAGATAACCGCAGCCATTAATTATTCTATGGAGGTCATTTTCAATCTTTCCTAAGTCAAATCTGCCCTTTGCAGAAACATTTTTACCTATCTCCTCAGAAAAGTTTTGCATCTGCATAATGTATGCAGACATCTTACGGAAATAATCTTTATGCTCTCTTTCTACGTTGTGAAGCAAGGCAGTAACTCCTCTCCGTGCCGACTGCAGCCTGCGGGTAATACTCTCTATATTTCTTTGCAGGTCTTTAACCTTGCCGTCGCGAAGAGATTCTATTGCCTTGTCTGCAGAACGCTCGGCTTCCAGAACAAACCCTTTCACTCCGTCAACAGTTTCCCTTCGTTTTGAAATTGCTTTCTCTTTTGCCCTCTTATCGTGCTCTTCTTTCTCTTCCTGCTCATGCTTGGCTTTCTGCTCTTCTTTCTTTCTCGCTTCAGCTGCTGCAGCCGCTTTACTTTTCTCTTCCCTGCCCCTCCACCAGTCCCCTAAGAATTTTCTCTGCTCTGACAGCTCCTTTTCCCTTTCTTCCTTGGTCGGCGGGGGAGCGATGAAGAAGAATTTGAAGATATACCAGATAATCATGATAACTACGATAATAAGAGCATAATCTATGAACATGCCTACAGACGTGCTTACTGCATCGCTTACTACCATTTTATACCCCTTATTTTTGTTATCATCCTTGATTATTTAAATCGTTTATGACCATATTAAGTACGGAAACCACTGCTGTTATAATCCCGTTGGTTTGAGCCTCTATCGTATCTGGAAGAGTAATCAATGTAAAAACCAGCCAAACAATACTGGTGATATAGACAATAAATTTTAAATGTTTGTTCATTTTATCTCTGTAATTAAATTATTTTCAAAATTCTCAATATTAACAAAATAAGTGCAGCAATTGCAACAACCCACCCCAATATTTCGTACCATTTCATTTTCTTCACCTTTTGTTTGAATTATTACCTTAAATTAATTTTTCTCGCTTAGAAATTTACACAATCCTCCCTACGTGATATTTCATCGCCGTTAATATCCAGAACAAAAGCAGGCAGATAACTATTTTTACAGCTACTGTTGCTTTTGTATCCCCGCCTTGCGGATAAGTTATCAGCAGGTAGCCCAATCCCACTATTGGACCGCCGATTAATAATAATGCTACTGCTGTCGCCCAGCCTGCTCCCGTTGCCGCCAGAATATTTGCCGGCAGAAAAACTGCGGCAATGGTTGCCACTGCTGCAGCCACAATGCCTGCCTGTCCCCGTGTGAAGAATTTCATCGGTGCTATCCCGCCTGCTCCGCCGCCTGCACCTAATCCGGTTAATACTCCAAAGAACACTGAAAACATCAGCAGCCAGATTAATATCCTCGTGAAAGCGATAACTGCCGCATCGGGGCCCAAGCCTAAAAATCCCAAGCCGCCTATATACAGAAATTTACCCCAGATGCTTTTGACGGTATCAGTAACTGCTGCGGCAACGAAAGGAATGGTTAGCAAAGAAATTACTACTGGTAACAGCCACTTCTTTTTCATCAAATACAGAAATAGTAAGGGCGTTTATAAGGTTTGCGGGGAAGAAAAGTGTAAAGTAGGTAACGAGAAAATTGAAAAAAGCAATTTTCTCTAGTTTATAGATACTTTATAAACAATTAAAAAAAGTAAAAAAAAGCTGAAAAAAGCTATTTTTAAACAACCCAATTCTTTTTTATTTCTTCAGCTAATTTTGTAGTTGTATTAACAGCCAATTCTTCTCCCTTTCTTGCCGTTTCTATTTCAGCTAAGAACAATGAGAGGTTATCTCCTATCGCTTTGATAAGGCTCTTAACTTCCGGCTCTACTGAGCCCAGGTTATCTATAGGGTCAGTTTGATTTCTACCTA
Source organism: Nanobdellota archaeon (assembly GCA_040751885.1). GTDB lineage: Archaea > Nanobdellota > Nanobdellia > Woesearchaeales > GW2011-AR9 > JBFMFP01. The sequence continues at coordinate 6,535 of JBFMFP010000017.1, read as the reverse complement.
TTCCAGTTCTTTCTCCACCGGCTTTAACTTCATACAATCTCTCAACCTGGTCATAAAAGGAATCATGGTTTCTTCCCACTTTCTTCAAAGCTCCTTCAGCTTTCTTAACAGCATCTGAAACTTTAGCGTATTCTCCTAAAATAAGAGTATTCATCTCTTCAATGGGCTTTCTAGTTTTGTCTAAAACTCCTTTATTAATCATCTCTTTAATCAGCCTCTTTGTCTCTGCCATCTCTTTACGCTCGGCACGCTTCCACCTATGCTGGACATCAGTAACATCATCAAATGACAATTTCAAACGTTTAAAAGCTGCGTCTAGACTCGTCAAATGATGCAGGCTATTTACTCTATTATGATTTTTTATTTCATCAAAAATAACTTGATAACTTTCACCTTTCTCTTTGGCGTTCTCTAACAATCCCAATTCTTCTTTCTCAACAGCAAGATCGCTTAATAATCTTGTTTCTTCCACACGGGCATGCCTTAATTCCTTACCTTTTTCAGTAAGCACCGTTTGCTGCATTGCCCTGTTCCAGAGCCCTTTCAGCCAGTTGGGATGCTGGTCTGTAGAGCCTCCCGTGTTCGCCAGAGCCGTAAACAAACTGTAAAGACCTACAACCCAAGCAATTACAATAACAAAATCCAGGAAAGGATTAACACTTTCAAGTACTACTTTAGCATAAGGAGAAACCTTGGCACCAGCACTGACAGCCATTGCACTTATATGCCCTTTCATCACGTGCAACACATAAATTAACAAAGCCATTACCCCTACACGAACCCAGCGATGCTCTTTTAAAGCAACGTAAGCAAAAATCATCAAAGCAATAGGTATCCCCAAAAGCACGACTGAAAATATCGTTCCATAAGAAGCAGCTGCAGCAACTAAAATAGTTCCGGGAATGAAGAAAACCGTCATTATTGATAAAGCTGCGGCGATGACAATGGCAACATTCTTTCCTAACTTTAACAATTCCGCTACTTTAAACAAAATTGCAAACAAAGCTATCAGCAGCATAAAGCGGATAAGCCCTTCAAAAGGATCTACTGAAGATTTTAGACCTAAATGTTGCATAAAACCTAACGTAACAATGCTTTTCATAGTATCCCAGGGTTCCTCTGCAGATACAAAACTTGCTGACATTGCTCCTATCAACAGAAACATTACAAAAATCAAATATGCTTTCTTGAAAGCCATTTTTCGCACCCCTATTTTAGACTGTTTTTAATTTAAAGATTAATTTTTATATCAATATTAGACTGTTTTTAATTTAAAGATTTTTATATCAATAATATCAATATCATCTAAATTTTTATTTCATTTAAAAATACTTAACCTATATAAACTTTTCCCCTCTGCAGAACCCCTTGCAGACGTCTAAATTCACAGAATTTTACAAAAAAATAAACCCCCAAAAACTTTATAAATAACTCACCACCAAAGACAGCTATGACACATATATTGGCTGTAAACGCTACAGCACTGAATAAGCAGGCAGCTGAAGAGCTTAAAAAGCAAAAGCTTGTACAGCCGGCAAAATGGGCCCTCTTCGTCAAGACCGGGCACCATAAAGAGCGACTGCCGGAGAATCCTGACTGGTGGTACTACCGCTCTGCAGCTATTCTAAGAAGTATTGCCAAGCTAGGCCCGGTAGGAACACAAAAGTTAAGGACAAAGTACGGCGGAAGAAAAAGCCGCGGCCATAAACCAGAACATTTCTATAAAGCCTCAGGCTCAATCATCAGGAAAATCATTCAGCAGCTGGAGAAATCCGGGCTGGTCAGGCAGATGGAAAAAGGCATCCACAAAGGCAGGGTGCTTACTCCCAAAGGAACTTCATTCCTGGACAAAATTGCCGTGCAGATAGCCAAAAAAGAGCACCAGGCACTTAAAGAGTAAAAAAATGGCAAGACACAAACACCCGGCAAAAAAGAAACGCTTAATTAAGCTCGGCAAGCAGACCAAATGGGCTCCTTTCTGGACAGTCTTCAAAATCTATGGAAAAGGAAGGAAAGTTCATCCGGCCAGGCATACAGCCATCAAAAGGCACTGGAAAAGGTCCAAGACAAAAGTATAAAACTCAAAAATCACTTATATAACTCATATAAATTGGTTATAGGCCCATAAAAATGGCAAAAGAAGAAACAAAAGTCATTCTTGAAAGAACATATAATATCCCCCTCAGGAAGGAATACATGAAAGCTCCACGCTGGAAAAGGACAAAAAAAGCAGTCGTCGCGCTAAGGCAGTTCCTTTCCAGGCACATGAAATCTGAAGATGTCCGCCTGGGCAAAGAAATCAATGAGCTGCTCTGGAAGCACGGCATTAAAAACCCGCCGCATCACGTTAAAGTAACTGTAACTAAAGACGATAAAGGCGTGGTTAAAGCGGAACTGTTCGGTGCGGAAAAGAAAGAAAAAAAAGAAAAAGCAAAGAAGGAAAAGAAAACTGAAGCGAAAGGATCTCCTGCTGAGCATAAAGAGCACAAAAAAGAAAAGACTGAGAAAAAACAATAATCTTCTTGTATTTAATTTTTTAACAATCTTTATTTTCAACAAATACATTTTTTAACTGGAGTAATTTACGGCATTTAAGCATGGACAGCAGGCAAATTTTCATCAAAAAAGAAGCGCAAGGGAATTTTGGAAAGAAACCAGAAGGAAGAACAACAGAGGAATTAATCAACTATGGTATTGCCAACATAGACAAGCCTAAAGGCCCTACGTCGCATCAAACTTCTGATTTTGTAAAAAAAATACTCCACCTGGATAAAGCCGGGCATTCAGGAACATTAGATCCTGCTGTCAGTGGTGTGCAGCCCATCGCTTTAGGCAGAGCTACAAGAATCACCCAATTTCTTCTTACGGCGCCTAAAGAATACATCTGCCTGATGCACCTGCATAAGAAAATTGAAGAAGAAAAACTGAAAGAAATTGTTGAAACATTCGTCGGCAAGATCAAACAGCTTCCTCCCGTCAAAAGTGCAGTAAAAAGGCAGGTCAGGGAACGGGAAATCTATGAATTAGAAATTATGGAGATGAAAGGAAAAGACGTATTGTTCCGTGTAAAATGCCAGGCGGGCACATACATCCGAAAATTAGTCCATGACCTTGGCCAAACCTTGCAGACGGGAGCGCACATGGCTGAATTGAGAAGAACACAGGCCGGTCCATTTACTGAAGCAGACAACTTAATCTCTTTAAACGACCTGCAGGATGCTTATGCTTTCTGCAAGGAGGAAAACAACGACAAATTCCTGCGTTACTGTATCCAGCCCGTTGAAAATGCCCTTAAACACATCCCAAAATGCTGGATTTTAGACACGACTATCACGAGCGTCTCCCACGGAAGGGGTGTTGCTGTCCCTGGCATAAGCAAACTGGAAAATTTCAGGAAAGGAGAAGTAGTTGCTGTAATGACACTTAAAGATGAACTGGTCGCTATTGGCGAAGCCTTAATGTCGGCAGTAGAAATCAATACCAAAGAAAAAGGATTGGCTATTAATGTCAAGAAGGTGTTTATGGAGATAAATTAGTAAAGAAATTTATTAAAAAATAGAAAATTTATTCGGGCATTATCAAGCCGAACTTCAAACTTATCTTCCCATTTCCCTGTTGACAACTTCGGCCATAACTTTCTTCAGACCGCTTTCTTCTATTCCCGCCAATTCTGCCAATAATGCCTGCTCTGTACGGCTTAAACTCTTGGCAATGGCTTCAGCGCTTATGGACCATTCTGCTTCTTTACTAAGCCAAGATTCTATCTCTGCCTGCAGCTTAACAAATTCCTCTCTTACAGCAGCAACCTTACCTGCCGCTTTCTCATTTTGGATAGCTAAAATAAACGGGGCAATCTTTTGCACAACTACCTCAATTTCTGCCATCACGTCCTGTATAATTATTTCTATATCTTTCTTAGTCTCTTCAACAAGCTTATCCGTCTTTTCCATCTCAGTTACATACTGAAGCAAAAGAATCATAAAATCTTGCTTAACTCCATGCTCAAGCTCATCTTTGACATGCAGGCTTGCCTCTTTCAGCATATCTATCTCTTTTTTCAGCCTGCCCGAAGCTCCCATGCTTTTCCTTTCCGCTGACCTGCTGCTGATGAAACGGGAAAAAAATCCTGCAGCATACCTTTTCATTTTGGATTCGCCTTTAAGAATAGCATAATCTTCAGACAATTGCCTGGCTAAAGCTTTCATAGCTTTACTGAATTCTTCAGCAAATTTCTTTCTTCCTTTCTCCGGAAAATAAAACTGGCTGGGATTTCTCTCAACACCTTTCTTAATGCTGGCTATAAGTTCCTGGGAGGAAAGCAATTCTTCATACTCTTCCTGCTCGGCAACGTTAATCGTTTCTATTATAGCTACAAGCAGGTTTCTGTACGCTTCCCTCAGCAAAGAATAATCTCTTACAAAAGAGCCAATCAAAAGTTCCAGCTCAGCCCTGAACTTTTCCGGGCTTTTTATATACTTCTTCTGCAAACTGCCCAGCTTCTTCATGGTATAATTCTTAGCCAGGCGCTTTTTCACATCTTTAAACAGCTTATCTTTCTCCCTTATCCTAGAGATGTCTGCCATGATTAAACCGGGAAGAGATACCATCTGATATGCTGTCTGTAATTGGACCATTAAAGACCTGAAAAGAAACTCTTTATTTAAATTTATTTGTTGAAACAGGCGTTTGCTGAAACAATCCCATCAAAACAAAAATTATATCTTTTTACAGAAAATTAGCTACTTCAAATTAGCTACTTCTATTCATAAATCTCAATTCATCTCTATAATCATCCCTTCCCAGCCGGGATTGACAAACTTAACTCCGCCCACTTCGTCCATTGCTCCCACAGTTTCATGCAAATGCCCATTGATGACTAACTTGGGCTTAATTCTCTCCACAAACTTCCTGTAGTCTACATTGCCTACATGCTTTTTGTCCAGAAAATCCAGCTTTGTGCCGAAGGCCGGTCCGTGAGTGACAAAAACAACCTTCCGCTCTTTGTATTTGCCGTACCATTCGCGGGCTACTTTTCTAAATTCTTCATCCTGCTGCAAAAAGCCGTTGCCCCCATAGCCCAAAAAGACGTAATTTTCTATCTCCACAGCCTCGCGGTTAAAGCAAATGCAGTTGGGAAACTCGGAAAGAATGCTCTTAAGGTCTAAATGGTCCTCATGATTTCCGGGGATAAGATAAAACTTCTTCCCCAGGGAGCTAAACCTGCTTAAGTTATAATTCAGCCGCCTTCCAAAAGCAGAAATATCCCCGCAGCAGACGATAAAATCTACATCGGGCCGGGAAGCGCGCAGCACTAATTCTTTAAGAACGGAATTGTCCTCGTGCAGGTCTGTAAATGTTAAAAATCTCATCAGAAAAAGTCATGGTTTGGCCGCTTCAGGGTTTATTTCTTCAGTTTCTGGAAAGGTCCCTTCTGAAGTCCCCTCTGTAAAGGTTTCTTCCTGGTGAACTCCCTTACGGGCCTCGGGAGCAGCTTCTCCCCTTATCTTAGGGGTAGTTTCTGTTTTTGTTTCTTTTCCAGCCGCTTTTTCTGCTTCCTCTACTGCAGACCCCTTTTCACTCGTCTCGGCAAGGCTTTCAGGAGCAGCTGCTTTCCCCCCTTTCAACGAAACTAATCTTAAGGCTACTTCCTTAATAGGGTAAATCTTGTGCAATCTCCTTCTTATCTCATTTAAAATCTTGCGGCTGACCAGATCACCTATAAAAGTTGGAAAATCGCTGTTTTTAATCTCTTCTTCCAGTGCAAACTGCAGCTGCCTCCTCATTGCCGTCCTTAGGGAGCGCTGGGTTTTGTAAAGGGTAATAATCAGGCATTTAACGGTAACTTTCTCTCCCGTCTTGCTCTGGAAGTAAAAAGTATCATCTATTCTATTAGTACCTTGGCGGACCATCTTCTTAACATAAATTGAAGTCAGCTCATAACCAATAACGGAGGTCCTTAAAACTGAGCCGTCAACGGCATTTACCTTAAAATCAATGTAAATGTTCTGATCTTTGACATTGCCGGTAATATCACGCAGGTTGATCTTCATAACCCTTCCGAGGGCCACTTCTGGCGAGGAAAGGTAAATTTCGCCTAATTCCTTCTGCCCGAAAAGCTTTGGGGCGATTATTCTATACCAGAGCTTTTTCTTTACGCCAACTTTGCTTGTTACCGTTGCCTTTTCCTTCTTTTCGGCTTTCCCGGATGCTTCTTTTTTCTCTTCTTTATCCATTTTTCAGAGGTCTCGTTAGGCACTGAAAGCTTCATTCGTTCAGCCTTTTATCGGCTCCAGAGAAGGTTATTTAAAAATGTTTTGGGGGCGTTTTACTCAAGCTGCTTTTCTAAACTCAAACCCCGCATGAATATCAACTAATCTCTGATATAATTCGCCAGAAGAACCATTTTCGACCTTACTTTACAAATTAGCTGAATTCTGATTTGGATGTTTTTTGTTTTTATCGACGTAAGTTTGTTGTATTTTTCGTGTCTTTTAGGTAGTTACCTCTTTTATTTTTACTGAACCGCCTTAAATAT
>JBFMFP010000016.1:0-22270 GCA_040751885.1 Nanobdellota archaeon | reverse complement strand
CGGAAAAAAAACGTACAGTCGATATCGATAGGTATCTACCCAATAAGCTCGTGACATCTACTGTGTAGCTTGTCGTCGGAGAAGTGAGGTCATAGGTCATTAGAAGCACAGAACTGTCGAATGTGGGATAATACACCCTTAGGAAAGAAAATTTTAAAAACATTGAAAGAAATAGGGATCCTATGAGCAAAGAAAAAGGTATTCCTGAAGCAGCCAAGGAGCTTGTTATAACTAAGATAGAAGCTCAAATGCCTTCGCACTTAAAGCTATCTATAGGCTCTTACGGAACCATGAGTAAGGAAGAACTGATAAAACATGTAAAGGACGAAGATACGATAGGAAAGCAAATTGTTGAAGCTCACATCTCTTTCTTAAAAGCAATTGCTAAGGGAGAATTTGCTAAGGCAATGGCTTCTGTTGAAAATGAATAAGGGTCTTATAATTACACTGCCCAGACACGAATATACTGTAGATTACTTAGCGGTATTTTCTAAAAGCATTGTAGAAGCAGCAAACAAAAGAGATATTAAAGTAAAGGAGCTGAAAGGCAAGAACACTAATAAAGAGAATTTTGCTTCCTTTCTTTATAGCCTTGATTACAAAATGATAGTTTTTAATGGTCACGGCTCGGAAGATACCATCTCTGGTCACAAAGACAGACCCATTATTCAAGCAGGAGCAAATGAATATTTACTTAGGGAGAGAATTACTTATGCAAGGTCCTGTTGGGCTGGTTGTGTTTTAGGAAAGGAATGTATGAAGAACAACAAAGAAGGTTGTTTTATTGGGTATAAATTACCATTTATGTTTTATATAGACGACAGGTGGCGTTCAAATCCCCACAAAGATAGCGTAGCTCCACTCTTTTTGGAACCAGCAAATTTAATTCCGATATCATTAATCAAAGGAAATACTGCTCTGCATGCCCATGAAAACAGTAAAAAACATATCCTCAAAGCTATAAAAAAAGTTCTGGGAGAAGGCACCGAGGAAGCTTTCTTATTTGCTGAAAAATTATGGAACAATTATGTCGGTCAGGTCTTGATAGGAAATGAATCCGCTACTTTATAGTTATTTTTCTTTTCTTCGGAAAAATGGTTTAATTAGTAATCCCGGGAGGCTAGCCTTGGTTTAACACACGGATTAACACCATGTTCAAAATAACCCATCAAGACGGAACCGCCAGAGTAGGAAAACTCAAAACTGCTCACGGAACAATAGAAACACCCTTCTTCATGCCCGTAGCAACAAGAGCTTCCGGAAAACATTTAACTACCGATGATTACCAGAATCTAAAGGCAAAAGCAATTATTTCCAATTCTTTCCTGCTAAGCTTAAGGCCGGGAATAAAAACAGTAGAAAAAGCCGGTGGAATTCACCAATTTATGAATTTTCCAGAAGTAATTTTTACTGATTGCGGCGGTTTTCAGATGTCCAGAAACATCTTTATTGGAAAAAGCAGAAAAGGATTGCATTTCAGAAGCCCTTTCGATGGCCGGAAGGTTGTTCTCACGCCGGAAAAAATAATGAATATACAATTGGCTTTAAACAGTGATGTAGCCATGATGCTTGATGACATGTCTTCCTATGGAATAAGTAAGGAAAAAGCCAAAGAGGCGATGGAAAATACACATCACTGGGGAAAAGAAAGCTTGCAAGCGCATCAAGAGTTAAAAAAACAAAAAAAATCAAAACAGCTTTTATTTGGAATCGTGCAGGGTAACTTTTATCCCGATTTAAGAGAAGAAAGTGCCAAATTCATTAATTCTCTGGATTTTGACGGCATTGCCATTGGTGGTGTTGCTATAGGAGAACCAAAGGAAGAAATGTACAAAGCAGTGGATGCAGCTTTACCATATATTTCCAAGGAAAAGCCAAGGTATGTAATGGGTGTGGGCAGTCCGGAAGAAATGTTAAATTTGATAGAAAGAGGAATAGATTGTTTTGATTCAGTTTATCCAACACAAAATGCCAGACATAGCACTCTGTTCACATCCACAGGAGTAATCTGCATTGAAAAGCTGGATTATGCACATGATTTCACGCCGATTGAGCAATGTTGCAGATGCCATACCTGCCGGAATTACACTAAAGCATACCTTCATCATCTGGTAAAAATCAAAGAGCCGGTAGCTATGAGGCTAAAGAGCATTCACAATTTGTTTTTTATTTTGAAATTGGTTGAAGAAGCGAAAAAGGCCATAAAAGAAGGCCTGTTTGCTAAGTTTAAAAGGGAATTCTTTCGTATGTTTAACGGGAAAGAAATTTAGTAAGGCAAGTAAGGCAATAAATTATTACTTTCCTGGCGGACTGGGATTTTACAGTGCAAAATTTAAAAAGAAGCCATTTAATCAGCTTATTACGGGTCTGTAGCTCAGTCTGGTCAGAGCGGTTGGCTCTTATCCTCACTATCGTTCGGGACTTCCCCGACAGGTGAAGTAACCATCAGGCCGAGGGAGTTTAATAGGTAACCCTATTCAGCCTCGAATTCAAATCCCTTCAGACCCGCTTTTATTCTGACTTTATTCAGCTCTGATTAGGGATCTGTTGGTTAAAATTCCGATTTTGGAGCGAAAAATTTAAAAATAAACCAAAATTATATATATGTATAAGTTATGTTTATTCAAATTTAAGATAAAAAGAAATGAAGATAAAAAGAAATGAAGATAAAAGAAATGAAAATTCCAATTTCATTAAAATTGAAAAAGAAACTGCATCAGGATATTGCCTATGCTCAGGATCTGGTAGTTGAGGAAGTTTACCGGGTTTTTGATAGGGCAGTCCTGCATGGCGGCACAGCTATTTGGAGGTGCTACCAGGGAAGTAGGTTCTCTGAGGATATCGATGCTTATATAGAAAAAAATGAAGAAAAAATAAACCTTCTCTTTGACAGCTTAAGCAGAAGAGGCTTGGAAATAGTTAGAAAAAAAATTTCCGAAAATTCAATTTATTCGCTGTTGAGGCTGGGCAGGACGGAAACAAGGTTTGAAGCGGTTTTCAAAAAAATAAAAAATTACCTTCTTAAAAGCTATGAAACCTGCGAAGGGAACTTAATTAATGTGTTTACTTTGTCTCCAGAGGATTTGATCCAGGAAAAAATTGATGCTTATCTGAAAAGAAGAAAAATAAGGGATTTATATGATATTTTCTTTCTTTTAAACTATGCGGAAAAAGAGAAGGTTAAAAAGAGCATACTAAGATTGCTTAGCCAATTTATAGAGCCGGAAGATAAAAGCACTTTAAAGGACCTTATCATTGTCGGAAGTGTTCCTTCGGCTAAGGAAATATTTGAGGAAATAAAAAGATGGGCAAAATAAAATATTTAAACGGGATAAAAGAGCTGTTCAGGAAATCTCCGGTAGTTAATTTTTCTTCAATTGCCTTAAATGTTCAAAGACTCGGAGGAAGCAGGAACTACGCTAATCTTTTAGTTAAGAAGCTGGTTGACAAAGGAGATATTAAAAAAATAGCAAAAGGATATTATACTGTTCATGGAGATCCTTCTTTAGCTGTCTTTTGCTTCAAGCCGGCTTATCTTGGCCTACAGGATGCGTTAAGTTTTCATAACCTCTGGGAGCAGGAAACCATCCCGGTGATTATAACGACAAGAAAAGTCCGGCCGGGGATAAGAAAGGTTATCGGCACTAATGTGTTGGTTAAAAGAATGGATAAACAATATTTCTTTGGTTTTGAGTTAGTTAAATATTATGATTTTTATTTGCCCATTTCCGATGTGGAAAAAACCTTTCTTGACCTGCTTTATTTCCGGCAGAAATTAAGCAAGGAAGTATTGGATAATTTCCGGAAGAGAATAGATAAGGAAAAATTAAAGGGTTACTTGAAGAGATATCCAAAAAAGATGGCGAAAAGAGTGATGATGGAAAATTGCCGGAGTTCTTCTTAAATTTTATTCGGGTAAAAATCAGTAAGCTTTAAATAGAAATAAAATTTTTAAATCATAAAGAGAAGATGAGAAAAGAAATTGATAACTGGTGGAAGCAGGCTTTAGCGGATTTAAGAAGTGCAGGAAATTGTATCTCTTCAGGAGATTATTATCTTAGCGTTTTTTCTTCTCAGCAAGCCGTTGAGAAAGCTCTGAAAGCTTTGTGTTTGTTTAAACTAAAAGAGATTCCGCAAGGCCATTCAATTATTTACCTTGCACAGAAAATAAAAGTTCCTAAAGAAATGCTTTCCGACGTTCGTGATTTAAATCCGGAATACCTTACGACAAGATATCCAGACATTGCAGCTGGCGTACCTGCTGAATTATATGATTCTGAAATTGCCAGAAAACACCTCAAGACTGCCGAGAGAATAATAGAATGGGTAAAAAAACAGATCCAAACATAACAGATTTTATTAACAGGGTTAAAAAGAAGTACAAGATAGAAAAGGCTATTTTCTTTGGCAGCCGGGCACGGGGAGACCACTTTAAAAACAGCGATTATGATGTTATTTTGGTATCTCCTGATTTTGAAGGAATATTTTTTACTAAAAGAATCTCCAGGATGTATCCTTTCTGGAAGCACTACCCTTTAGAAATTGAACCCATATGCTACACACCTAAAGAATTTAAGAAGAAATCAAAAGAGCATGGATTAGTAAAGCAGGCTATTAAAGAAGGGATGATTTTGAGATAGGAATTTTAGTTTGGAAAGTGGTCGGAGTCATCCATTTTTGACTCTCAACTTCTTTGGCTTTCAACTTCTTACATCCAAACCCGCCGAAAAAATAAATGATAATTCATTTAACAATTTTACTTGCTGCTTGCTGCCTGCCTTTCCATGTCCCTTTTCTTGGAAATGGCTGCACTTCTTGCCGAGCATTGGGCAGCACTAGTGATTTCTTCAGCCAGGGCATCTTCAATTTTAACCTTTTTGTTGAAACTTTTAGTGTAGGCTCCCTGAGTGATGTTGCGCAGAGCTAAATCAACCCTTCTTTGCGGGGAAATATCTATGGCTTTTGGATACCTTGCTCCCCCGTATTCAATGGCAATGACTTCTTCACGTGGGGCAGAATTTTCTATGGCTTTCACTAAGATTGCCAAGGGGTTTTGTTTCAGTTTGGCTTCCGCTTTGGCCAATGCTTCTTTAACCGTGCTTAGAGCTTTGCTTTTCTTTCCACAGTTATGCCCGGAGCTCATAAAGTGCTTTTTTCCTCTATGGCCGGTATCCATTATTTTGCTGGCCAGCCTTTCTACGATAAAAACATAAGATTTGTGAAATCTGTTCCCGGCATACCTTGCACCGGTTTTGGGCACAATTTTTGCATCCAGCGAAATGTAATTAATTAAACCGGGATCTTTTACAGAAATTCCTTCCCAAGCCCATCTGTTGAAAAATTTTATATCACTCATTTTATCTCCTAGCTTTCTCTAGCTTACCTTTCAGCAAGGCGTCTAAACTTTGATCGTTAACTTTGATAACCTGCCAGCGGATGCAAGGTAAATCTCCCTTTGCCCGGCCCATTTTTCCGCCGATGCATTCAACTATAACCTCATCATGCTCGTTAATCAGCTTTTGTGCACCATCACCGGGCATGAAGGCAGTGATTTGTTTCCCGTTCTTGATCAGCTGAACTCTGGCGCATTTTCTCATTGCTGAGTTTGGCTGCTTGGCTTCAACCTGTATCTTTTCAAGAACTATAGCTTTTGCCTGGGAAGATCCACTCAGAGGATCAACTTTCTTCTTTAATTTGGTTCTGCTGATTACCTTAAACTGTTTTCTTCTTTTCTTGAGCTTCTTTGCCGCTCCTAATCCTCTGGATTTATTTCCCATACGATTTGTTTCCCATACGTTCATACGTTTATCTGTGGAGCAATAATGACGATTATTTATAAAGATTTCTCTGTATAGGCGATCAGAAATATTCAACTGACTTTAGCAGTAATATTCAACGGACTTTAACAGTAATTTTCCCTGCTCTTTCTTTTATGTAACTGTCTTTAAGCAGCTCATTCAAGTAATCGTTCACCACAGGATGTTTAACTTTCACCCGGGCAAAAATACGCCCTTTTTCCTCAAACGTGTCTTTATTTTTCCTTTTAAAGTCCTGTACGAATGGTTTCATGTTTAGCGGAGGCCCTTGTTTTATCTCCAGCTTAGGCAGCTCCCTTTTAGCCAGAATAAAATACATCACTGCCGGCGATATAGGCTCTCCGGACCATTCCCAACCTGATTTTTTTATGCCGAAGGGGCGGAGCTTTTTTTCAATAAATTCAAATGCCTTAAACAGTTTTGTTCCGACGACATCTTCCTTTCCTGTCTTAGGCTTTGCCGTGATGAAAATGAGGTTGCTTTTTTTGGCTTCTTCAGCCAGCTTTTCAAACGTGACTGCTTCCTTTTGGAAATATTTGGCCTCCGGATTGTGCAGGTATTCGTTTGCCGTTTTTTTGAAAGAGATGAATTTATCCAAGGATAGGGCGGCAGCAGCATTCCTGGCTTTGTCTACAGGATCAACTATTATTAGAGGGGACTGCAGTTTGGACTGGTTGATATGAAACAAGGCTGTTTTCTTAGTATAGAAGCGCGAGGGGTCGATTATTTCTTTCAGCGCCCATTTTTGTGCTGCTTTAAGCAGGTTTTCAAACGAGCCGTAATGTATGACTAAAATTTCCAGAACATAGCCGCTGAAGCCGTTAATATAAGACTCTGCTCCATATAGACTATTGGCCTTGCAGAACTGTTTTGCCAGCCTGATTTCGTCTTTTACTTTTCTGCCCTGCTCGTTAACCCATTTTGAATGCAGGGGCGAAATGTCAGTAATGTTCAGCGCCTGCTCGGCTTTTTTTATTTTAAGAATGGGTATGACTTCAAAATTAATTCCTTGAAAGGGTATCTGAAAGTAATCCCTGCTGCCGTGCAAGGTCAGTATTTTTGCAGAAGGAAACGCTTTTTTCAGGGCGGGCTGAAGGATGCAGGATAAATGGGCTGACTGGCTTTTGAACTTGTCATAATCAAACAAAACAAACACGTCTGCATCATAATTGCCTGACAGCCAGGTATCTTTTGCCCCGCTGCCACCGAGAATTGCTTTTGCGTTTTTAAGCTTGGGATTGAGCTTGGCTAGAAAAGCTCCGGTAACAGCTGTTAATTTTCTTTGCTCTTCATTGCTTGGCTTTACTTTGGTTAGAATGTTTTTTTGTGTGTTTTTAAGGGTGTTTTCCATTATAACTCTCTTTCCTCTTCATAACTTTCTTTCCTCTTCATTGCTTGGCTTTACTTTGGTTAGAATGTTTTTTTGTGTGTTTTTAAGGGTGTTTTCCATTATAACTCTCTTTCCTCTTCATAACTTTCTTTCCTCTTTTTTAAGCGTTAAATGAGATGGAGGAGGGAGTATTCTTTGTATATTTAAATGTTGTTTTAAGTGTTTTTAAGTTTTGAAAACAAACACAGAAAGATTTATTTACAACACCTCATTTTCAACATACATGTTCCGGTTCAAGCATACTCACAAATTTTATCTGGGAATGGTCCTGATTATAGGCAGCTTTATTGTCGGCAAAATCTCTACGGCAACTTTCCTTCTTTATCTAGGAGATCCGTCTATCCGCTGGCTGTCCATCATTGCCTATGTTCTTTCTTGGATTATATTGGTGATTGGGGGATGGTGGGTTGGGAAAGAATATGTTGAAGAGATAAAAAAGTATATTTCCTACAAATATTATCACGAGTCAATAAAAGAAGGAACTAAACAAATTAAAGAAGGGACAAAGCAGGTTGTAGGAAAAACGAAACAAGTCGTAGGAAAGACAAAACAAGTTATGGGAAAGACGAAGGCTAAGACGAAAGAGCTTCATGCTTCTTTCAGGAGAAAGTTAGAAAAAAAATCAAGAGAAGGTTAAGGAGAAAATAAAAATTATCTTTTTCTTGCTATTTTGAAGATGTTTAAAAGGTATGAAGAAAGTATACTCACTCGCATAAATAATTGAGCGAATAGATGCTCGTTCGTAATAAGCAAAGCGCCTGTTCATGCTCAAATATTTGTGCGCTTTGCTATACTACAATGATATAAACATAATTGTAAAAAATTTCTAAAAAACCTACCCCCTTGTAAACTTGTAAACACTATAAATCACCCAGCCTGCAGTCATCACCATTGCTACAATATCCAGTAAAATAATGGCGGCTGTTAACTTATCGGCCATATGTGTCACCCTTTATTTATATCACACCTAATGCTTTCAGTGCTAGGGCTATAAGAGCCACGACTCCCAAAACAATGAGAGTTATAGCAAACCAAAATAATATTTTTTCTTTTTTTTCCATTTTCTCTCCTCGCTTATAAAAAAAGTGTATTTTTGTTGCTTAGCTTACCCGCATTAAAAATGATTCCTGGAAAAGAAGATAAGTGGCTGGCAATTTTAAACATTTCGCAAAAATTTTATAAATAAGTCTGTAGCTGGGAGTGAAAAAATGGCTAAAATAAGTGGTGAAGAAGATACTGAAATGGAAGATAAATCAAGAACTCCAAGTTACGAAAGAACAGTGGGCTGCATTGACAGGTGCAGCAGGCATTTGTTGAACTGCCCTACTGATTGCAGGATTAGGTATCTTAGAGCAAAGTCTTACGAATCTTTAGGGCTGTATGACCTGGCTCTTGCGGATTATCGGAGAATACAGCAAATAGATGGTGCTTTTCGAAAAGTAGGCAAAAAAGTAGAAAAACTTGAAGCAAGGGTAGCAAAGATGGAAGAATTCGCCGCAGCTGCCGAATCCAAAAGAAGGGAACGTGATGAAATAAGCAGGCATGTAAGCAATTAAAAAAGACTAAAAAAAGGCAAAAAATTCAATTAAAAAGAAAAATTCATCAAAAAGCTTATCATTTATCAAATTCTTGCTATAAAGTCAATTCCTTTCTTTAAAGGCAACATCACTGTCGGTTAAAGAATTAAATACCGGATAGGTAAATTCGTAGCGTTTATTGCCCACATCTACCCGCAGGGGAACACCGTAATAAGTTTCTACCCACATGGTCATTTCCCCCTTGTTGACATTAAGTTTCCAGACATCCCGGTCAAACATCCTTTCGGAGTTGATTTTCTCAGCAGCCCTTATCTGCTCAACCCAGTCAAAAGGGGTATTCACATAATATTCATCGAAATCAACAGGACCTACTTTACCTTTTACAGCGCAGTATTTGTCGCTTTCGCAGTAACCCATGGCTGTCTTTTTAACCCTGTCAAATATAACTGTATCAATCTTATTGTTATACAAAACAGAAGTAATTACAGGCATTTCCCTTTTGACAATATTGCCTTTGATCCAGAATGTTCGTGGAAGTTCCAAAGGCTTATGCACTTCTTTGTAGATGTAAGTAAAACTTTTTAGGTTTTTGCTCCTGTCAAGGACTTTTTGTATTCCTTCAGGAACATTGTATTCCAGGACCGAAGTTTCAGCAACTACATCGGCGGTAGGGCTTTCTTTGGCGGGAGCAGGTTTTTGTTCTTGCGGGCATAAGCTCGGGTCGCTGACTGTCTTTCCATCGGCACATTGGTAACCCTTTGAGCATCCTGCCAGCATAAGTACGGCTGTAAGCATAAGTACAACAAATATGCCCGTCCAGATACTTGCGGTTATTCTTCTCATAAAGTAGTTACAAATAGTGCTTATTTATAAATTTTTCCAGCTATTTTTTTAAAGAAGGCTTTGTTTGGAGTTTGGAAAGGGAATTATTGTGGGTGAATTATAATCCAAAAACATGATCCAAAAAATAAGCATAACTGAAGCTCTGCAGATGCCCAACTCTTTGTTTTTGGACGTCCGCTCGCCAAAAGAATACGAAGAAGACCACATTTTGGGAGCGCTCAGCCTGCCCTTGTTAAATGATGAGGAAAGGCAGGAAATTGGCTTGATTTACAAGCAGCAATCACGGGAAAAAGCTATTGAAAGGGGGATGGAATGGTTTCCGGAGAAAATTCCTTCCATTTATAGCGCTGTTAAAGACCACAAAAATAAAAATCTCATTGTCTATTGTGCGCGAGGAGGGATGCGCTCAGGAATAATCGCCTCCCTGTTGGATTCCATTGGCTTCAACGTCTTTCAGGTTGATAGTGGATATAAAGCCTTCCGAAATTATCTGGTTGAAAAGCTGCAGAATTTTCAGCTTAAGCCGAAAATCATAGTTCTTTACGGTTTGACCTGTTCGGGGAAAACAGCTTTGCTGCAAAGGCTTCCTAACAGTTTGGATTTAGAAGGTTTGGCAGAGCATCGGGGCAGTTTGCTGGGGGCGGTCGGTTTACAGCCAAATTCGCAGAAAAAGTTTGAGAACCTGCTTCTGCAGCGGCTGGAAGAATTGCAGAAAGAAAAAGTCATTTTTGTGGAAGGGGAAAGCAGAAGGATAGGAGATGTTATCCTTCCTGAATTTTTATACAGAGCCATGCAGCAGGGAACGAAAGTGTTTGTGAAAAGAAGCGTGGAGAAAAGAGTAGAAGAAGCGGTTAAAGAGTATTTCAATTCGCAGGAGAAAGTAAATGAAATCAGAGGAATTATTCCTACATTGCGCGGGACGATTAGCAGAAAAAGAAAAGAAGAAATTGTTGCTTTGATTGATGCCGGGGAATATAAAGAAGCGGTGCTGATTCTGTTGCAGGAATATTATGATTCTTTATATTTGCATAACCTGAAGAAGCAAACTTATGATTTTGAGATTGAGAACGATGATGTTGAGAAAGCTGTGGAAGGGTTAAGGAAAAAAATAAAAACAATACAAAAAACAAAAGATTAAAGCTTATTTACAGATAGTTCCCATTTCAGCATGTTCTTTTATCTCCCCTGCCGTAAGAGCGCGGTTGTAGATGACTACTTCGTCGATTTGGCCTTTGAATGAAGAACCAGCTCCAGACCCTATTTTCAAAGGTGCTGTGTTTTTTAAATCCAAACATGTAAAGCCGGTAGGTTTACCGCTGTTAAGCGCCCCATCAACGTAAATAGCTAATGTATCTACGGAAGAAGCTGAAGATAAGCATCCTTGGTTCGGCTTGGAGACAACGGCTATGTGGTGCCATTTATCATCGTTATAATTGCTGCTTGAAGTGCTGGTCTCTTCAGTGGCTGCGTATGCACTATTCACTAGGCTAGCTAATTTCATTTTGATCGCACCATTTTTATCTACGCTTAATTCATAGCCGCTTACTAAGATTGGGTTTGCTGGAGCACCCATTTTGCTTATGATTATTCCTTCAGCAGATGTTTTTATCCAAACCTCAATGCTGAATATATCTGTTGGTGCAAAATTAAGAACATCAGAGTTTGGAATTTGGACGTATCCTTTTTGCTTGTTGTCGAAACTAAATGCTTGACCGGCTTTCCCGGGGTTAAAACTTACTTTAGGTATTATTTTGCCATTAATTTTTCCTTTGAAGTCCCCGGGGCCCCCATTGCCTGGCCACCAGCCAATTATGCCTCCGGGGCATATACCTGCTTTACAGGCTCTTTCCTTGCAGACATAGTTAGCTCCTATGCTGGTACAATCATACTCTTCGAAAGCATCGTATTCATTTTCATTACAAAATCCTTCGGAAAGCACCGTTCCACTACAATAATCTTCGTGGTTACCTACATATCCCTGTTTTTTTGCGTACGCATTCCCAGCGGTAAGATAGTCTTTCCCCCCATCACTATCGGTACACCCATACATTTTCAATTTTTCACCATAAATTGTTTTGGCCCTTTCTTTAACTATGGGATAAGGTAAATTAAATTTGTTCACAGCCTGCCCGGCCAGCGCTCTCCCTTCCTTACTTTCCTCCGCAATTGATTTCAATTCCTCTTCAGGCATGCTCTTTAACTGCTCATCCAGCTGCTGCAGCTCCTGTTCAGAGGGCTGCGGAGCACAGCTAACAAGGAATAAAAATATTACAACTAGGCTACAAAACATTAAAAATAGTTTTTTCATCTTTGCACCTCAACTTTTTATTGTTGAATATAATCCTAATTTATAAATATTCCTTCACACATTTTCCATTTTGCTCATCAATTCAATCATCTCATCAAAACTAAACTTATCCAAACCAACAATCCTGAAATATTCCTGATTTTTTTTGCTGTACATCTTTTTTGACATTTCCAGGGCTTTTAGCAGATTCCCCTTGGAGATTATCCCAAAAAATCTTGTCAGCCCCTGCTCATGGTTGCAGACGATATGGTAATCAGCAATTTTTTCCTTTTCGTTCTGGAAGCGGTCGTCAGGGTAAGCAACCGTCTTCCATTTGTAGAGCGATTCCGGAGCTACGCTGCGCAGACCGATGCTCATTTCCTTTCCGCTAATCTTTACAGTAAAATCTGCCCCCGCACCGGAAGAATCGCCAAAGTACAGCCCACGGTGCCGGAACCATTTCTTTTTTCGGATAAGCAACTGTTTAAAGGCCTCTTCGGTAGTCCAGCAGTGCACAAAGTTGTCAATTTTAACTTCAGTATTCCGGCCTTGTTTAGCCCAGCCCTCGCTTTCAATTTTTTGTTCTGCTTGCTTGCGAAAGAAATTGAGCATTTGCTCTGCAACTTGGTATTCCAAATGGTAGTTTAAAAAGTTTTTTTGTGTATCAGTTACCTTTCCTTTGTAAAATTCTTTCAAATCAACCATTTCCATAGAGGAATAAACTTTACCTTCTTTCCTTTTATCTTTTCTTCTGCTTCATAATCTTCTGTAATAACCAGCCCTTCTTTAAGCTTAAAATTCTCCATCGCTTCCAATAAACCATTGACTTCCCTTTCTTTATTTTCAGCCAATTTATAACTCACTTGAATTAAATTTTTTATGCTCCTTCCTTTTTTAATGACAAAATCACATTCTTTTTTGTTCTTCCAGTAGAAAACCTCTTCCTGACCTTCTTTCGCTAACTTAAGAAAAACCGCATTTTCATAAATTTTTCCCAAGTCTTCGCTAAACTTAAATCCAACAAGATTTCTTAATCCCAGATCAATACAGTAAACTTTTTTTGGATTAATCTCTTGCTCCTTTAAGGAATAAGAAAATTTGTTTACCAAAAAGATTAAATACGCACTTTGCAGATAAGAAGAAAATCTTTCTATGCTATCTAAACTTACTTCTACAAAATTTTTTATTTTTCTGAATGAAATTAAAGAACCAATATTAGTTAGATAATATCTTGCTAAGGATTTTAATTTATCTGTTTTTTTAATTTTATATCTCTCAGTAACGTCTTTTATGACAATGTCTTCAAAATATCTAATCAAAATTTCTTCTTTTTCTTCTTTTAAAACGACTAAAGGGAATCCGCCGTATTGGAGATATTCCCTTAACTTTCTTTTAATTTCTAATCGGCTAGCTAAAAGGTCCAACCTCGTTTTTATTTTTAATCCCTTAAATTCAAGAAATTCTTTAAAGTTTAAAGGATAAACAATAAGATCAGCATGCCTTCCGGCAAGGACTGTAGCGAATTCCTTGCCCAAAAGTTTCGCCGAAGATCCTGAAACAAAAAGATAGGCTTCTTTTTTTTCATGTAAAGCCCGGACAAACTTTTCCCATTTAGGAATAAGCTGAACTTCATCTAAAAACAAATAAGGTTTTCCTTCCGGTTTCACGATTTCTAAGTAAGATTCATAAACATTTTGTAAAAATTCCAGAGAAAGCTCGTCAACAAATTTTGGTTCTTCAAGGTTAATGTACAAAAAATTTTTTCTATCCTGACCTTTTTGAATCAATTTGTAAATATACTGCTTGATCAAAGTTGACTTTCCGGAACGTCTGACCCCGGTGATTACAACAACTTGATCTGTTTGTCTTAATTTTTCGATTTCTTCTAGATAAGAAGCTCTGGCTATTCCTGTTTCTGGATACTTTGTCCAAAAATTCCAAGTATTTAAGATTTCAATTATTCTTTCTTTTTCCATTTTCAGCAAGATAGCCGTCAGATTTAAAAACCTATCGGTCAAAAAAACTAAAAAATGACCGATATAATTTGATGCCTGCGGGGCTCAAAACTATGCTACACACCTGCTACTAAATAAGTCCGTCATTTCCAGGCACCCCTCTTTGCTTTTCGTCCTACTTTGAAATTAATTTTCATCTTTCTTCAAATTTTCTTAAATATCAAACAATAATGATGGTGCACATTAGGAACAAAACTGTATTTGTATCCATAGGGATATAATGTCTTATTGTCCTGCAGCCAAATCCTTTCCCCGCGCAACTGAAAATGCCTGCTCGTTTCTTTGGCGAAATCCCAGGCCAGTGTTTTGTAATTACCTTTATCCATATAATTTTGCAGGATGATTACCAAATAACTTCCTTCTTTCATCTCGCTTTTTATTTTAAGAAAAACGTTAAGCAGCAGGTTAAGAAATTCTTCATAGCTTTTGGCGTTGCCTAAATCATTTTTATCTTCGCTGTATTTCGTGTCCAGTCCTTTTCCCTCTCTTTGCTGTGACGCCAGCCCTTTCTTCTGCAACATCGGGCCATATGGTGGAGAAGTAATAACAAAATCTATTTTAGGCAGAGAATATTTTTTCCAGTAATCTTCAACGTTTGATGAATCGCCGCAGATAACCAGCTGTTTGCAGTGCTGCTTAGCTCCTTCTTTTGTAAGCTGCAGCTGGCTTTCCATTTTATTCAGGCGCTCTTGGGCTATGTCTGCATATTTTTTCTGCAGCTCAATGCCGATGCCGTTTCTTTTGCAGGCATGACAGGCAACTAAGGTGCTGCCCGTTCCCAGAAAAGGATCAAAGACCACTTCTCCGCTTTTGGTAAAGAAGCGAATGAATTCTTCAATCATGTTTTCCGGATATTTTGCCGGATGGAGAAGCTCATCTTTCTTTCGCGGCGGGGGATTGTACACAAACCACGTCTTTGTGAAGCGCAGCCATTCTTGTGCAGAAAGCTCGTTAAGACGATTCTGGGAAGGTATTTTGGTCATGTTAAGCATCTATTCTAGTAGGGGCTTTTTAAAATAAGAAAAGATGTTTTTCATTTATTTTTTCTGAAAAGGGCATTTCTAAGACAAAATATGTAATAGTCAGCACAATGGTTATAATGTTGTAATATAATTCAAATTTGCCTTGTCTTTTTAAAGTGTATAAGACAAATCCTGCGTTCATGAATAACAAAATAAAATGCAATATAATTCTTGTGGCTCTTACCCTCATATTATTCCTAAACCTCTTAAAGCTAATGCCAATAGTGCCGCCGCTCCTATTATAATCATAATTAGTTCTATTATTTCTTTCCAGTTCATTTTTATCACCCAATTGCTAACTGACGTTTTAGTATGCTAACTTATGTCTTAGGTTTATATTCTTTTCTTTCTGAAAGCATCTAAGCAGGAGTATCCGACTTTACTTTTGTGGATTAAAACATCAAGAACTAAAAATAAACATAATATAAAAATAAAATAAAAAAAATTTATCTTCTTTTTTTAGCTTTTTTCTTGGCGGATCTTTTTCTTCCGCGTGCCATCTTTGCCCTAGCTACGTTGCCGTGCTTGTCAACGAAGTAAAGGTAGCCTGACACTTTCTTAACGCCTGCTTTAGCCACAACTTCAATTTTAGCTTTGCCTTTTTTTCGTCCAGCCCTGCTCATAGCAGCTCGGGCAACATTACCTTTCTTATCGACAAAATAAAGGTAGCCGGCGCGTTTTTTAACTCCTGTTTTTGCTACAACTTCAGCCATTTCTCACCCACCTCTTTATGTTTTATGGTTTAAAGTGAAAACTCACGTTTTCCTATTGTGAGGATAAATTCAGATAGTATTTAAACTTTTCCCTTTTCCGTCGGATAAGGTGTTGGGATGTTATATGTTTAGAATAGTTAAATAGTTAAATAGTTATATGTTCAAAGTAGTTAATATCCCGTCGGCTTCCAAGGCGTCATTTAGGTTAATCACTCCTTTGGAGAAATTTGTCTGCTCGTCAAACCCTATTCTTGGGCAGGCGGAATTTACCCATTCGTCAATAAACGGAAAATTGTCCAGCTGCGCAAACGAGATATTGTCGTCTATGAAATAATAAAATTTTTTATTGGGATATATCTTTTCCAGTTTCAGGCTGGCTTTAAACCGCTCCTGCCCCGGTTTTACTGATATAATCACACCTATATTGTCCGAGCCTAAGAATTTCATCAGCGCTGCTTTGTATTTTTTTAAAGTATTTTTAACGTCGTTAAGGCTAATTATGAACAGCTTTTTCTGGATAGGATCATCACAGAGGACTTCTTTAATGCTTTCTGTGTTTTTGTTCTTTGTCTTGTTTTTTATGTCTTCTGTATTTTCTGTCTTTTTTTTGCTTTTCTGGGCGTAAATTAAGGCCAGGGGATGAAATCTTCCGTCCCCCATGTAAATGAAGCAGTCGATGTCATTATCTTCTGTTTCATTTTTTTTCGGGTTTTTTAGGTTGAGAGAATTTTCATAGACGTCACAGCCCAGCAATTGCCCCTCTGCATGGGCTCGGTCGGGCTTTGAAGTTACGGCTGTTATTCTGTTGTCTTTAAGCTGTTTTTTGATAAGGCTTAAATTGCTTACAAACTGTGCTGATGCATATACCACAACTTTTTTGTAGTTTTTTTTCTTTAAATAAGCTATTGTTTCCGTGCATAATTCCACTTTCCCTTTATAGGGAGATTCTAAAAATAAGACTTTCATTTCTCTCTCTCTCTTCCTCTCTTACCACTCTTCAGTTTTCTTGTGAAAGGGATAATGCCCCCAGCTGATTAACAGAGCTACACCTATCCTTTCCAGGCCTAGGGGAATGTCACAGGCACCATAGTTGCTTCCCAGCCAGATTAATACTCTTGTATTGGTTTCTGCCTGGATTCTGTCGGCAATTTCTTTAGCTTTGGGCTTAAGGCCGTCGGGCAGCTGTATACAGACTATTTTGGCTTTTGTTTGCTTTATTTTATTTATTGCTTTTTCCAATTCTAGGTCGTAATTTAGCATAGTAACTTTTTTATAGAGGCTTTTTTATATATGTTTCTGTAGATAATTTAAATAGCGTAATACAATTAATCTTATAAAAATGGGCCTCATAGAAAAATCCCGCGAATATAGAAGCAAGAAGCTGGCAGGAGTCGGCAGGTTTTTAGTAAAGCTAGGAATCAGTGCTAACCTGCTGACTTTTTTATCCTTCATATCAGGATTATTGGCAGTATATTTTCTCTTTGATAATTATGTTTTTTTTGTTATCTTTGCACTTTTCCATCTTCTTTTTGATTCCATTGACGGTGTTGTGGCCAGGCTGTCAAAGACCAGCAAGTTTGGGGAATATTTTGATTGGGTATCTGATCAGCTAGTTACTTTTTCGGCATTAGTAAAAACGGGCTGGTTTATAGGCGATTTTTATGCCTACATCGTAGCAGGAATCTTTGCTTTGGCTTTCATAATTTTTCTTTGGTCCAAATTTAAAGCGCCAATGTATTTCATAAGGCTTACCATGTTGATAATATTAAGTATTGTTACCTTTCCTTTCTTGCCCTACACTAAAACTTTTCTTACCGGTGCTTACTTGACTGCCGGAGTTATCTCTGTTTACTCCTTGGCCAGGCAGATGCAGTGGTGGATGGAGAGAAGATAAATTACAAAATAGAAAAATTATCCCTTTTTCAACTGCCCAAGCAGCGCTTCTTTCTTTTTTTTATATTCGCGCGGGTTTAAGCCCAAATGCTTTAGTTCAGAAAACTGAGTGATTATTTTTTTCAATCGTTCATAAAGGTGAGCTAAATGATACTTGTCAAGCAATTGCAAGTAAAGCGAAAAGTTTATCGGCGCAAAGCAAAGCAGAGCCATGATATCAATGCGGTCCTTCTGTCCTTTGATGCTCTGCATGCGCTCAAGTTCAGCCTGTTGTTTGAGGATGAGAAGAATCTCCGGCCGGACTACGGTGATATTTTCTATTTTAGTGCTCTGTTTTTTTATTTCTTCTATTGATAGAGGCAGCTGCGAATAGAAGGGAACGTAAATATCAATATCGATCTCTTCTATTTTGATTTCATATTTTTTAAGTTGATCATTCTTGCGCAAATCAAAATTCCTTTTCAAGTATTCAAGGCTGTTGTAATCATCGACAATGATGTCAACATCTTTGGATTTATGCAGCTTTGTCCACATATAAGCAGCCCAGCCGCCAATAAGTATGAAGCGAAAGGGTTTTTTTGTCAGCCTCTGCAAAACGTTCCAGCTTTTTTCAGTAATAAGCGTGTTCCAGAATTCCATCTTAGACAATCTCTTTTATTTTTTTTTCCAGCGCCAGCAAAAATTCTTTCGCATACCATTCTTTCAGATTCCATAAGTCCACAAAAGTTTGTGCTAGGCTGGTCTTTTTGCCATAACGTTCTGTATCTTCCATCTTTAAAACAAAAAGGTTTGGAACTCCACTTTGTGGAGGAAATCTTTTTTTAAGTTCATTGGTATCCCCATAAACGTAAACTTCCGAATAGTCAGCAGGAGCGTCCTTGAACTGGAGTTTATAAGCGGTATAAGCGCCAAATACTGTTTCAGCAGGCATTTCTGCTTCAATAACCCTGATCGGTTTTTCTACCCGCGTCTTATAAATAATGTCTTTTTCTACATTCCTAAGGCTGGCCCAATGATAAAGGAGCTTAAGAGGGTCAGTGATAACTAAACTGCGCAGCTTAACCTCAACTGCGCCCATTCTGCGCAGGGGTTTGATGCTTTGATTTATTGTACTTAACGAAAGCTGGAGACGCTCAGCTATTTCTTTCTGCGTGCCCGTGCGTATTTTTTTTTCCAGCGCGCAATATAAGAGTTCACGGTAAACTTTTTCGGATTGTTTCATTTTTTTTGATAGATGTTTTAAATAGTTTAAATTAAACAGTTTAAATTAAATAGTTTAAATTAAATAGTTTAAATAGAGTCCGTTTATTTATAAATGTTTCTATTTTTATGAAAGATTTAAAAAGAAAGAGAAAATTTAAAAATAATTTTTTGGTGTTTAAAAGTATTTCATACTTTATAAACAAAGAAAAATAATTTAAAAACCAAGTCTGAAGTTCTTCATTTCTTCCTTTACAGCTTCTTCCTTTTCATCAGCAGCGAATTGGTAACAACAGAAACCGAGCTGAAAGCCATGGCTGCACCGGCAATCATGGGATTAAGCAAGAATCCGGTGAAGGGATACAGAATTCCTGCGGCAACGGGTATGCCCAAAACATTATAGAAAAAGGCCCAGAAGAGGTTTTGTTTGATTTTTTTCATGCTGTATTTGCTTAGCTTTAAAGTCCTGACTACGTCTCTTAAATCCTCTTTTATTAAAACCACATCTCCGGTTTCAATAGCTACATCCGTGCCTGAGCCAATGGCTATGCCCAAATCCGATTCTGCCAAAGCCGGCGCATCATTAATGCCATCGCCAACCATGGCCACTTTTTTATTTTGCCTTTGTAATTTCCTGATGATATCCACTTTCTGCTCGGGCAGGATTTCTGCATAGATTTTTTCTATGCCAACCTGACGGGCAATGGCCTGAGCTGTCCTTTGGTTATCTCCGGTGATTAAGACCACTTCTTTATTTAATTTTTTCAGCTGCTCTACCGCTTCCTTTGAATATTCTTTTAAAGTATCGGCTACGGCAATTAAGCATAGCAGTTTTTTGTTTACCGCCAAAAACATAACGGTTTTCCCCTGCTCTTCTAATTCCTGAACCTTATCTTCTGTTTTACCAAAAGCAATTTTTTTATCCTTCATTAATTTTCTGTTGCCAAAGAAAATGGTTTTATTTCCGTAATGTGCTTCAACCCCCTTGCCGGTAATTGAAAAAAATCTTTTAGGCTCGGGAATGTTTATTCTTTTTTCTTTTGCTTTGTTTATGATTGCTTCACCCAAGGGATGCTCGCTCCTTTTTTCAGCAATTGCTGCATATAAAAGGGCCTCTAAAAGGGCTTCTTTCTCTTTTGGACCATGCTCTTTATTATCTTCCCTGCCAAAAACAATATTCTCCCTGTCGAGAACAACAAGGTCTGTCACTTCTGGTTTTCCTTTGGTCAAAGTGCCGGTTTTGTCAAAAGCAAGCGCATCAATCTGGTGTGCTTTTTGCAGGATTTCTGCGCTCTTAATTAAGATGCCATTTTCCGCTCCCAAGCCGGTGCCGACCATGACTGCAGTTGGCGTAGCTAAACCTAAAGCACAGGGGCAGGCAATAATTAATACGGCAATGAAAGCGGTTAAAGCAAAAACAAAATCTTTCCCGACCAATAACCAAATAAAAAATGAAAGCAGGCCGATTACTGCCACTAGCGGAACAAAATAGGCAGAGATTTTATCGGCTAGCTTTTGAATGGGTGCTTTGCTGATCTGTGCCTGCTCAACCAATTTAATGATCTGCGCAAGGGCAGTTTCTTTTCCTACTTTGTCTGCCTTAAACTTAAAGCTGCCGGTTTTATTTAAAGTCGCGCCAATGACCTTATCTCTACTAGTTTTTTCCACCGGGATACTTTCGCCGGTGATCATTGATTCATCAATACTGGAATGACCTTCCGTAATTACCCCGTCAACAGGAATCTTCTGACCGGGCTTGACAATTACAATGTCCCCTACAACTACTTCTTCAACGGGAATTTCTGTTTCTTTGCCTTTTCTCAAAACTAAGGCTGTTTTAGCTTGAAGCTTGAGCAGCTTTTTTATGGCTTCAGAAGTTTTCCCTTTGGCTACAGCTTCCAGCCATTTGCCTAAAAGCAGAAAAGCAATAAGCAAAGCCGCTACTTCATAATATAGATCATGTACAGAATATTTAGCGCCCAAAAAAAGAATGGCAATGGAAAGGGCCAAACTATAAGCATAAGCTGCTCCCGTGCCTACAGCCACCAAAGTGTCCATATTGGCGGTTTTTGCTTTGAGCACGGCAGCAAAACCCTTTTTATAGAAATCACGGCCGAAATAAATAGCTAAAGAAGCTAAAATAAATTGGAAAATGATTGCAATGTTTTCAGGCAGGGGAAGCTCCGGCAGGTCCAATAATTTACCCATAACCGCATAAAAGAGGGGAAGGCTGACAATCACTGCACCAATAGTTCTGGTTTTGAATTGCCTGGTTTCTTTTTCCCTGGCTTCTTTTTCCAAATCAATGCTCTCTTCAACCGGCTCGTAACCAAGAGTTTTGATTGTTTTTTTGATTGCTTCCAGGCTGGTTAGGCTGGGATTAAAAGTGATAGTTGCTTTTTCATTGATGTAAAGTTCTTTAGAAATTACCCCTTCTGTTTTTGCTAGAGCGCCATCCACCAAAGAAAGACAATGGGGATTATCCATACCGATAATTTTAAGGGCGATTGTTATTTTCTTACCTTTACCTTTTTCTTCGCCCCTGCCTTTAACCACATCATATTTAACTACATCATATCCAAGCGATTTTACTGTTTTTTCAATAATAGGCATATCTACTTGCAGGGAATCAAATTCAAGAAATAGTTTTTCGGCAGCAAAATTAACTTCAGCCTTCTTAACACCCTTAATTTTTCTAAGCTTCTTTTCAATTATCGCTGCACAACTGGAGCAATGCATACCCGCAACATAAAGAATTTCTTTTTTAATTTCCTCTTTTTTTACTTCAGATTTTTCTTTTTTTTCCGGGCTTTCTTTCTTTTCTGTCGTTTTTTTCCCTTCTTTAATTCCTTTAATGCCCGATTTTCTTTTTTCTTTTCCTGAGGTCTCTTCCAAAATTTTTTCTTTTCCTAAAAATTTATTTAAATCGTTTTTTTTCATCATTTATTTACCTCATCATTTATTTACTATTACCTGCTTTCTGAAACTTTACTTAGTATACTTTCTTATTAATTAGCATATTTTTTATCTTATTTTGATATTTATTTTTATCTTCCCGGGTTTTTACTATTACTGGTTTTTATTATTAATGCCCAGTGAATTATGCAACCAGCACCATCCTAAAAAGCTTTCCGCCAGCGCTATCCAGGCAATTGCTAATAATATCCAATTAAGCCAAAACACTTTAAATTGTGGCACCCAGGGACTCAGCCACCAAACTGCCAGCACAAAGCGAAAAATTCTATCTAACTTGCCTAAATTTTGCTTTACCATTTTCTAAACCTCTTTTTTCTTTTTTAGCTCTTTAATGCAAAATATTATCCTTAATATTACCGCTATTAATATATCTTACTGAACCAAGTATGTGCATAGCACCATTAGGTCGAAATCCTTTCGATAATGGTATCAAGAGCGTCGCGGGGGAAGCCCCTCATCTTTACCCACATCTTTTTTTCCATAACTGCACTCCCTCTTTCAATCCCATAAAGAATTTCCATCCTTCCCAGATGCTTTGCCATCCAGGATTACCATCACTTTTCCTATTCAGGAACCC
>JBFMFP010000015.1:0-22908 GCA_040751885.1 Nanobdellota archaeon | reverse complement strand
TCACGCAGATGTCACGCCATCTGAGAGGCGAAGTGGCTACGTTACACTCCGCCACAAAGCAAAAATGTGCATCTTAGCGCAGCTTGGGGTTGATAAGGGGCAAAGCCACTTATAGGCGGAGCCTACGGCGCAGATGTCACGTCATCTGAAAGACGAAGCCTACGCTACGCTTCGGCACAGATGTCACGCCATCTGAGAGGCGAAGTGGCTACGTTACACTCCGCCACAAAGCAAAAATGTGCATCTTAGCGCAGCATGGGGTTGATAAGGGGCAAAGCTACTTATAGGCGGAGCTTCGCTCAGGGAGGCCTCTCGGTGCAACTTAAATGAAACTTTAATATTTCTTCATTATGCTTAACTGTCCTTTTCTCTTTCCCTGCGGAACTTCCTCAACAGCATCGTCAATCTGCTCTTTAACACTTTCCGCTGTCGCTTTTCCGATAAGCTGTGTTAGGGTAATTATATTCGCTTTCTTTAAATCGCCTACATCTTTAATTCCCTGCGAATATAACTTTCTTGCCCGGATTCTGCCTATCCCCTTCAGCTTTAATAAAGGAAGAAGTTCTTCCCTAACCCCATATTTTACCCTGATTCTTAATTTTCTTATTTCCCGGACTGCGTCTTTGCATTCTTTAATTTTTGCCAGCTCTTCACAGGCATAGAGCAGCCAGTCGGCAACCTCAATCTTTACCCTGATTTCCCCGGGGCGGATATCATATTTATCCAGCAGGAAATCTTCATCTTTTTCATCAATCCACGACTCAAAAAACAAAGCAGTCTTAACTGAATCCATAAACTGCTCGTATTCCAAATCATAGGCGCTGGGCTCTTCTTCCAGCAACAAATTATAATGCTTAACTAATTCATCATTGATGTAATCTTCCTCTTTGCTTTTAACCCGCAGCAGCGGACGCATTTCCAAGGTGTTAGAAATTATTTGCAAGAGTGAAAAAGGCGTTCCTTTTGCTTTATTGAATTTTATTTCATTAAAATGCTCCAAACAATCAATAAGATGCTTTGCAGTTAAAGGGTCTAAATACAGCTCGGAGACTCTCTTCCCCAGTAGCAAAGGCTTAAATCTTACTTTGCTATCATCTATATTATTTTTGCTATTACTTACATTATTAATACAACTTGCAGCAACAAATTCACTTTCCTGGCCATTTTTTACCACATTCCCAGCATCAACAAACCCCCATTCGCAGAGCAAGGCAAGCATTTTTTTAAGGATTAATTCTAACTTCTGCACGTCTGCAAAATGATGCGCCCAGAAAGTCTTGGCAAAGAACTCTTTCATCGTCTTTTCATCTCTTATTATCCCTGAAGAAATCAAAGAAAGAAGGTAAGTCCTTAACACCGGCTCAACAGCAAGCTTTGAAGAAATATCTTCCGGCTGGCCGCAGACGTAACGCTCATATATCTCATCCTTTTCAGTTTCGTCTTTAGCTATGGAGATGGCTTCACCAAACTGCTCGTATTCCGGCCTTCCCGCCCTTCCAGCCATCTGCAGGTATTCCAGCACAGGAATCCAGCCCATACCCCATTGGCTTGAGTAGCGTTTAAGAGATTTGATTATGACGCGAAATGCAGGAAGTGAAAGGCCAGCTGCCAATGTAGGCGTGCAGCAGATAATTTTTATAGTCCCCTTCCTAAACTCATCTTCAATCAGGCTTCTTTGTTGCTCAAGCAGACCGGCATGGTGAAAGGCTATCCCTTTCCTGATGCAGTGGGAAAGCCTCCTGCACTGCTTTGTCGGCACAGATGCAGCTTTAAGAATTTCTTTCTCCAGTTCAGGAAGCTGTAAATTGGTCAGCTTAGATAAGTCTTCAGCAGTTTTCTCTGCACCGGCCCTGTTGGGAGCAAAAACTAATGCCTGCTTGTTCATCTGGATAGTTTCCAGGGCTAATTTCTGCACTTCGTCCATCTTTACATTCAGAAAGAAAGTGATTTATTTAATTTATGTTATTTAATTTATGTTATTTAATTTATGTTTCAATTATAATGTGAAATGTAAGTATTACTATGTTTAAAAAATTTTTTGGCATGCTTAATGGATTCTTCCGCAGGATAACGGTTAGCCTGTGGAATAGTATTATAAGTAAAATCTCCCCTCTTTCTCTTTTCCGCTTTGTAAATTTCCAAAAGCGCTTCAGCCCTAACAATCATTGCTTGATAAATCATCAGAAATTTAGACGTAATCCAAAAAAAAGTAACCGGAAAAATCACTGAAAAGTTACTGGCCCAAACTAGGAATCTGCGACCACGATGCTGAGACCGAAGCCTCTATGCATCACCCTCCATGGGAGAGCATGTGGTATAGGATTCATCCTTTAGGCCAATGGTGGAAAAATAGCTTACTATTATTTAAGGCTTTTGATGATTGAAAGGATAAATGATGGTTGAAAAGATAAATGGTGGTTGAAAAGATAAATGATGATTGAAAGGATAAATATAATGATAAAAGTTATCAAAAAGTCAAAAGCAATAAAATAAACTTACAACTGAGCATAAAACTCTTTCATTACCTGCTCCACTTGCCCAATAGTCTTCACACCGGCAATACTTTTCCTCAGCTTACTACTTTCCGGACAACTCTTAGAGAAAGCCATCGCCTGCGTTTTCATATTAGATAATTCAATTGACGAAGGGAACTTCTGGGCATATTTCAGATAACGAAAAAAAAGCCCTATCCTTTCCTTAGAAGATATCTGTTTGTACTTCCCTTTCTGGAGATAATCATTTATCTGTGTGAAAATATATGGATTAGACGCAGCCGCCCGGCCAACCATCACATGATCGCATCCCGTTTCTTTAAACATCCTCACAGCCTCCTCAGGAGAAGTTATGTCCCCGTTGCCGACTACAGGAATTTTAACCAATTTTTTCAGCTCTTTAATCAGCGACCAGTCCGCCCTCCCGCTGTAACCTTGCTTGACAGTCCGCGGATGAAAAGTAATCATTTCTATTCCTTCTTCTTCAGCGATTTTGGCAATGATTTTCCAGCGGTCGGGCTTCTTTACGCCGGCTCTTATTTTTACAGAAAGAGGTTTCCTTGTAGCCTTTCTCATCGTCCTGAAAATCTTTCTGGTAACATCCGCATGCTGCAGCAAAGCAGAGCAGGCCATTTGCTTAGTAACATGCCCAGCAGGACAGCCCAGATTATAATCAATGATGTCAAAATAGGGCTCAACGATTTTAACTGCATTCTTTAAAGCATTTAAATCTGAGCCAAACAACTGCACGGCATGCGGCTTTTCCTGAGGAGAAAAAGCAACAAATTTTGTAATATCTTTTGATCTGGCAATAACCGCGTGGATATTTACAAACTCCTTAACAACCAAACCTGCGCCCATCTCCCGGCAGATTAAACGGAAGGCTGCATCGGATACTCCGGACATGGGAGCAAGAAAGACTTTTGACGAGAATTTAGGCAGCATTTAAACCATCTCTGTATTCAAAAATGATGGCCCCGCCGGAACTTTCACAGATGTCACGCCATCTGAGAGGCGAAGTGGCTACGTTACACTCCGCCACAAAGCAAAAATGTGCATCTTAGCGCAGCATGGGGTTGATAAGGGGCGAAGCCACTTATGAGGTGAGCCTTCGCTCGGGAAAAACGAACATGCCTTAGCGCAGCATGGGGTTGATAAGGGGCGAAGCCACTTATGGGTGGAGCCACTTATGAGGCGAGCCTTCGCTTCGCTCGGGGAAGATGAACGTCTCCTTAAAAGACAAAGCGACTTCGTCGCACGGGCGTGCATTGTTTTGAATCCGGGACCTCACGATGTCTTAAACCAAAGGTTTATCAGTCGTGCGCTCTACCAGACTAAGCCACGGGGCCAATAAGTATGACGAACTCCCCTTTATTTTTAAAGATTACGTCCTTTTAATGCACTTAGGATTTCTTCATAGATGAATCCCTGATGCACTCTGTTGGTAATGTCAACCTTATCTACATCAATTTCTAAGACCGCCCCCTTATGCAATCCATAATTCCTTACCGTGGAGGGAAAATCATGGTAGAGCTTAGCCAGCGGCCTCAAGTCCCTCTCCATTTTCCAACCACCGCCCACTTCTTCAGGACGTCTTCTTCCCCTGATGCGCTGCCAGGATAATTCCGGTCTGCCCTGTAAAACAAGCATAACATCTGATTGAGGAAGGCTACGATAAGCTCCTCTTGTTTCGCATTGCAGCAGGTCATACTCTGTTTCCGTCAGCAGGCCCTGCTCCAGGAAGAGTTTATGAAAGATTGCGGGATCTTCTTCAGGAGTGCGGTCCTCAACCACGCTCTGACCACTTTTTCCATTGTTCTGGCGGGAAGCCACTCTTTTTTCCAAAAGATGCCTCTGCAAATCATAGCAGTAAGTTTTTTTGTCCTGCAAAAATTTGCTAAGAAGAGGGTCATTAATTCCGCTACTTTCCGCACTTAATTCATAGCACCCTTCAATTCCCAGTCCGTGAGAAAAAATTCTAGTCAAAGCAGTCTTGCCTAAAGCAATGTTGCCAGCTAAAGTAATAATCATTTTATGCCGCTGGAGATGCCCTTTAAGCTCATCTTCAAGACGAATTGAATCTATTACCGCTTCCGTCGGGCTGCAGGACAGCCATTTTCCTAATCTAGGCATGATTTTTGGGCTGACTTTCCTTTTCCTTATCTCAGCAACAACGTATTCCAAAACTGCCCGGATATAATCCCTGTCAAGACGACCATTGTCTTGTGTTTCAATCTTATTGGCATCAACGATGATTACCGGAGCATCATCCTGAAACTTAATAAATTCTTCATAAAGCCCCTGCAAAGTCTGCAGGTATTCGGGGTTTTGCACCAATCCTTGCTCTTCCGGCAGTCCTCTTTCCCTGATGCGCTTCTGCAAGAAAGGAAGATCTGCTCTTAGATATAGATACACGTCAGGAGGAGCTACTTCCCTCGTCATTATCCTGTAATTAGCTTCGTAAACTACGAATTCTCCCCGGGTCATATTACCCAGAATGAGCTGGGCCTTGCCAAAGATATTGTAATCCTCAGCAATAGGACGATCAACCAAAACTATGCCCGGGGTTTGTGCAACGACCCTCTCTCTGCGCAGGCGAGCATTAAGAAAATTAATCTGCGCCGCCAAAGCATAACGCTGGGGATCTTCATAGAAAGCTTTAATCAAAAAGGGATCAACTTCTTCTCTCAGGGAAGTCACTTCCCTTGCCGCCCGCGGATTCTCATCCAGGACAGATAAAAGCAAACTTCTAAATGGTTCCTGCATTGCCGCAGTGCTTAAAGTAGTTTTTCCGCTGCCGATATTACCAACAATACCAATAACCAAATCTGCTAATCCGCCCATAAGCTCACTTGAAATATTTGCCGCCCCCTTAAAAAGTTTATTGTAATCCTATTTATAGGTTAGATTTATAGGTTAGATTTATAGGTTAGATTTATAGGTTAGATTTATAGGTTAGATTTGTAGGTTAGATTTGTAGGTTAGATTTGTAGGCTAGATTTGTAGGCTAGATTTATAGGTTAAATCTATAGATTTGAAAGATTTCTAATTCTTTTTAATGGACTTTTCAGAAGACTTACATTTATAAAATGTATCTATATTTTCCTACTAATGCATTACACCATCATTGATTGCTATACCGATGAACCTTCCGGTTTAGGCGTGCCACCTTATTTAGGCACCTATCCCAGATATATCTATGGAAAACTGAAAAAAGAAGGAAAAGAAGTTGCCTATCTGACCATAGATGACTTACGCCTGTGGAAGAGATATGGAGGGATAAAAAAAGAGCCGTCGGAAAAAGAAAAAACAAACATCTCTATCTATAACACCACAAAAAACAACGCTAAAGAAACTATTAACAAAACTGACAAGCTGATAGTCATTCTCGGCGTGCATGTGCCGGGAAAATATCTTACCGCGCGGCCAGGAACGTTAAGAGAAATCACTCTTTTATTAAGGGATATTAAAGCAAAAAAAATTCTCGCCGGGCCAGCAATTTATGGTACACAGCTGGAAGGAGGAAAATTTTTTGAAAAAATAAAAACAGATGTCTTTGATGAAATTGCTGAATATAATTTTTCTTTTGAAGAATCAGATACTTTCATATCCGAATCTGCGGAAATTCTTGAGCAAATTCCCGGCAGAAGAATCATTGAAATAGAAACCAGCCGCGGCTGCAAAACCGGCAAATGCAGTTTCTGCACCGAACCGCTAAAATCCTGTTTTCTCAACAGAAAAAAAGAGTCAATAATTAATGAAATAAAGCTTTTGTACAAACAGGGAGCAAGGCATTTCCGCATTGGAAAACAGGCAGACTTTTATTCATCAGACAGGCCTGTTGAGCTGCTTAAAGAAATAAGAGAATCATGTCCGGAAATTGAAACTCTGCATATCGACAACGTCAATGCAAATTCAGTGATTACACCTGCCGGAGAAAAGATAACAGAAGCAATTGCAAAATACTGCACTTCCGGAAACGTTGCTGCGCTGGGCATTGAAAGTTTTGATCTTGCCGTAATTAAAGCAAATTTTCTTAATACATCTCCGGCAACTGCCCTGAAAGCAATGAGAATAATTAACAAATATGGTGCAGAAAGAGGGGAAAATGGGCTGCCAAAATTTCTTCCCGGGATCAACATAATTTTTGGATTGTTGGATGAGAGCAAACAAACCCAGCAGAGAAACATGGAAGCACTGCAGCAAATCCTCAGCGAAGGATTGCTAATAAGGAGAATCAACATACGGCAGGCGGCAATTCTGCCTGGAACCTACATAGAAAGGCACGGCGGCAATAAATTTCTGAGAAAAAACAAGCAGTATTACTGGAAATGGAGAAATAAAATCAGGCAGAAAATTGATTTTGAAATGCTGAAAAGGCTTGTTCCGCAAGGGACGGAACTTAAAGAAGTTTACACCGAGATGTACGACGGCAAAACCACTTTCTGCCGGCAAATGGGAACTTATCCGCTGATAATTGGTGTTAAAGAAAGGCTGCCCCTGCATAAAAAAATTTCTGTCAAAGTTGTAGGGCACATGTTAAGAAGCATTGTTGGGGAGGTTGTTGAAAGTTAATTTTCCTGCAAAAGATTTATATACTTTAACTTACTTATAAGTGAAAAGAGTGATATAATGAGATTGGTGATGAGCAGGCACGCCTTAGAGCAGGCCCAAGAAAGAGGAATATCAATCAGTGAAATTAAAAAAACAATTCAACAAGGCGCAAAGTTTTTGCAAGAGAAAGACAAAATAGTTTCGGATTTTATGCATCTCCGAGTTGTTTATAAGATGATAAAAAGTGAACAATTCGTTATAACGGTAATGATACGAAAATAAATATAAAAGTAATAGAGTAAATAAAAGTAACAGATTAAGAAATACAAAATTAAAATTGTGGTGAGGCAGGCAAATGAAATGTCCAATTTGTGAGAAGGGTACATTGGCTGTCAAAATGGTTGCTTATAAAACATATGGCATAGAATTAGGCACATTTCCAGCAAAAGTTTGCGGCTCATGCCATGAGCAATGGTTTGATGAAAAAACCTGTGAAAAGATTCAGGAGCTAGAAAAAAAGAAAGGATTATTTGGATTAAGCAAAAAAAGTAAAATTTCTTACTCAGGAAACTCTTTAATCGTAAGAATCCCCGAATCTATTGCTGCATTCATGAAACTAAAAAAAGAAGACGAAGTAATAATTCATCCTGAAGGGAAGAACAAAATTGCTGTTGAGATGATTTAATGACTTATAAACAATATGCTAAGCATTGTTGAAGAAGTCTTTTAGACTAAATTTAAGTAATCAAGTCATGTAATCTATCATGTAACTGCTTAAATTCCCTTCTATGCCTGAGAAAAGTAGCTACAACAAGCTGGTCGTACTTGCCTGCTTCACAGTTAGCAATAGTCTTGTCAACAACCTGTTCAAAGGGCTTTGCCGGGTCGTAAATTCTTTCCGAAGTTCCCGCATCAAGACCATCAACTAGTTTAACTATTTTTCCTGCCAGGCTCGGGCGCTGGGATTCACAGGCGTAACTGCCATACTCAGGCAGATGATGCTCAGAAGCAGTGCAACGGGCTAAAGGTACCCTTGTTTCTTTGCCAGCCGTACACCCTTCGATCGTTAAAATTATCTTCCCGCAGTCAACATGCACTTTCATAATCTCGCGCTGTACGCTGCTAAAAACTCCGGGAATAGTCAACAATTCTCCGGGAAGACAAACCTTGCCGATATCATGCAAAGGAGCCGCTTTAGCCAAATCCCTAGAATATCTTTCCGCATCATAATTTGGATAATCATGCTGGTTATCGGTTATATGGTGCCAGGCAAGAAGCTCAGCATACCTGCCGACTCTTTCCAGATGTGCAATATCGTGCCTGCCGCCATTAGTAGCCTCAGAGGTATCAATCAACCCAACCGCCGAGTAAAGAAGACGATATATTTCCTCCCTCATCTCTGTTACTGAACTTCCCTGTACGCTGCGAATAAGTCCATTGATCACATCGCTAATTTGTTTAGCCTTGCGTAAGGCGACTCTTCTGGTCCCATCAAGGTCATCAAGATCAACGTTATACTTCTGTTCTATTATCATTGACAAGCTTTTGAGAGCCCCACTGACAACCATAAGGAACTACTCATAGGTACTAAAGTATTTAAACATTTTGAAAGAAATTTTTGAAAGAAATTTTAATTTAAACATCAGCTTTTCCAAGAGAATAATTTTTAAACTGAATCTTTATTGCAGCGCTCAAGGGGCCGTAGTGTAGCCTGGTATCACTCTACCTTGGGGTTAATTGCAGGTATAGGTATACTCACTCGCATAAATAATTGAGCGAATAGACGCTCGTTCGTAATAAGCAAAGCGCATTGTTCATGCTCAAATATTTGTGCGCTTTGCTATACCAAAACAGAAACACTGAAATGGTAGCAACCGGAGTTCGAATCTTCGCGGCCCCAGTTGGGGCTGTAGTCTAACTTGGCTATGATTGGCGGTTCGGGGCCGCCCGATCGGGGTTCAAATACCCAAATATGTCGTTTGGGATGAAAGTCCTCGCAGCCCCATTTCTTTTAGTAATAAAGAAACCGACGGGAAGAAGTCACTCAAAAAATTATGGACCCGTCGGGACTTTCATAATTCTTCCACGTCTTGCGGGGCTGAGCAAACGCAGTTTGCGAATGCCGCACTTCACTCCCAGTTGGCGAAAGAACCGTCTTGAACCCGAACCGGACCCCAGCCAAGGGTCCATTCTACCGTTATAATACGGGCCCTGCAACCTAATTAAATTTAGCCCTGCTTTTTAATCTTTTGGAAAAAAATGATACTTCACTATTCTGAAGTTCCGCAACACCAACCCACCTTATTTCACCTTCTTGACCTTAATGGTCCTTCTTGACCTTAATGGTCCTGCTTCACTTTACTGAAGTATGAAAAAAATAAAGATTTATAAAAAAGAAGATAATCCTTAGGAGTAATGGAAAAAACAGTTAGGGATGAGATTCTTTATGCCTTTGGCAAAGCTATTGAAATCATGGAAGTCAAAGAGAAGAAAGATTTTGATGAGCTGGAGAAATTAAGTGAGCATGCTATTGAGCACGTTGCTGTGCATAAAGATACCGATTTGGTTATGGTTACCGTGTTGCTTTATTCGCTTTATAAAATAGCCAGGCATCTGCCGGACGAGGAATACAAAGACATCCTCAAAGAGCTGCAGACAGCAAAGAAACATTTAGAGCAGAACCAATTGGGAAAATATAATAGCAGCATAAAAACATTATATGACATCGTAAGAAGAAGCAATGCGAAAATCAAACAATACCTCCATGATGTCATGCACGCAGCAAGAATCAAAAAAGCTGCTTCCCTCCTGCAGATAGGGTTATCCATAGGCCAGGCTGCCGGACTGATGGGCCTGTCCAACTGGGATTTACAAGGATACGCAGGAAGAACCACAGCCATAGAGCAGCACCGTGAAGCTACTCCTGCTAAAAAAAGGGTAATCACAGCATTAAAAATATTTGGTATGTAATAAGGAGGTGCTAGCAGAAAAGGGCAATAAAATGACAAAATTTCTTTTCTTTGATACAGGACCCATAATTACCTTAGTCATGGCACGGCTTAACGACCTTCTTCCCAAGCTAAAAGAGAAATATGGAGGAAAATTTTACATTACCCCGGCGGTTGAAAAAGAGCTTATCACCAGGCCGATGAGCATCAGGCGCTTTGAATTTGAAGCTTTGCAGGCACAAAAATTCATCCGTGACGGAGTCCTGGAAGTATACAACAAAGTTCCTCAAAGCAACGTTAAAGAATTGATAGAACTGGCAAACAGCTCATTCAGAATCAAAAACAAAACTATAGACGTTATCCAATCAGGGGAAATTGAATCCGTCGCCTGCGCACTGGACACTAATGCAGATGCCATTGTCATGGATGAAAGAACACTGCGTCTGTTTATTGAAAACAACAAAGAAATGAAAAAATTATTGGAAAGCAGATTCAACCAGCCTATAGATATAGACGCAAAAAAAATGGACGAATTCAGCAGGCGTCTCAGCGGCGTTAAAATAATCCGTTCAATTGAGCTGGTGAGCGTTGCTTATAAAATGGGCCTTCTTAACTCTTATATCCCCCCACAAAAAAACGGAAAAGAAATTTTAGTAGGTTCTGTACTCTGGGCAACCAAGTATAACGGTGCTGCCGTCACCGAGCAGGAAGTTGGTGAAATCAAAGAATATCTTCTTGCAAACAAAGCGTGATTTGTTGATTTAATGTTGATTTAATTACCCTAAAAAGTTTTTTAAATAGTCGCTTATTTGAACAAGCCAATGAGCAAGAAATGTTTAGTCTGCGACGCTGAAGCTGTATATAAAATAAAAGACACTTCAGATTTTTACTGTGAAAACTGTGCCCAGGAGAATTTTGCTGACATCAGCCTGCTGGTCAAAGTTGAAGAAGAAGCACAGCAGCTAAAGAACTATCTCACGGAAAACAGCGATTATCCTAACATTACTAATCCCAGCATTACTGCTCCAAGAGCACAAAAACGAGAAAATTGAAAAAAACAATTTCCGGAAAAAAGCAATTTTCTCTAGTTTATAGATACTTGATAGATACTTTATAAATACTTTATAAACAACCAAAAATGTACAAGACTATAAAAATAGGGAATATCCAAACTTCCAAACAGGAATTGACAGACATTGCCAAGTCCTGGATTGTTCTTTCTTTGGCATTCGCCTTTGTCTTTGGCGGAATCAGCTTTTTAAGCGGGAATATAGTTTCCTTCTTTTCAGCCCATTTTTTAACTATCTTCATAATTTCAGCTCTTACAGCCGGCTTGGGCTTCCTGCTGCATGAATTAGCCCACAAGATCACTGCCCAACATTATGGATGCATAGCTGAATTCAGAGCTTTTAACCAAATGCTTTATCTGGCTCTTGCTTTGGCAATGGTGATTGGTGTTATTTTTGCTGCCCCCGGTGCAGTGATGATTTCAGGAATGATCACCAGAAAAGAGAATGGCATTATCAGTGCAGCAGGGCCGCTGACAAATTATTCTTTAGCGATGGTTTTTTTAGGGCTGCAGCATCTCCCGCAACTGCCTGCCCTCAGCTCCGCATTTGCAATAGGCTTTAGCATAAACGTCTGGTTAGGATTATTCAACATGATCCCTTTCCTGAACTTTGACGGGAAAAAAATCTTCAATTGGAGCATGCCCTTGTGGATAATCATGGTTGCATTTGGTA
The DNA here is from genome assembly GCA_040751885.1 of Nanobdellota archaeon. Classification (GTDB taxonomy): domain Archaea; phylum Nanobdellota; class Nanobdellia; order Woesearchaeales; family GW2011-AR9; genus JBFMFP01. The sequence goes on along the minus strand of JBFMFP010000015.1, from coordinate 11,172 downwards.
TATACTTCGCTTTTTTTCTGTAGATTTTGTGTGGATTTTCTTAAAAGGATTAAATTAGAAAGTAAAGAGCATAATAAAGAACGAGAAAAATAAAAAACAAAGAGCGCAAAGCTTTTAAGCAGGGAAATCAATTCTCCTCGACAAAAAGCGAAACATTTATATACTTATTTTAGTTTAGACGTAAATTAGGGTGTTTTTCTGTCTAAAAAAAGAAGGTGATAAAACTGAAGCAACACATCTTTCAGGAAGTTAAAAAATTTAAAATCCAGAGGTGTTGTAAAGGCTGCGGAAATAGGATTGTTGTAGAAAACGCCAACAGATATTACTGCAGCAAGTGCCGAGGATACTAACTTTTTTCTTTTTATTTTTTTCTTTCTCTTTTCTTTCTGCATTCACTTTTCTTCTTTCTGCACTCATTCTCTCCCGACAACACATTTAAAAATAAGTAAAAAAATAAGTACTTTCATCCTGGTTACTATGATTACCAATTCAGCAAAAAAACTGCACATTGCCATGGTTCTTGACGTGTACGACTACGCCAGAAACGGGGGAATTCTCTCTACGAAAAGATTTACTGAACTGCTTAGGAAACAAGACCATAAAGTAACGATAATAAGCACAGGAGAAGAAGGTCCGGACAAAATAGCTCTGCCCTTTAATACCCGAATAGTCCCTTAAAGAACTCTTTGATGTAACCAATCACCTTACTTTCTTCTGCTGATGGCTGCTCAATAGATTTTTCAACAGCTGCTTCCTGCTCTACTTCTTCAGGTGCGACTTGAGCACTTTCCGGCCGGGCAGGAGCACTTTCTTCAGCGGAAGGAGCAGCCTCTTTTTGTTCTGCGACTTGTTCTGCGACTTGTTCTGCAACTTTAACTTTAGATGCAGCTCTTCCAATCACAAATTCACCAAGGCCTGCACTGGTGGCAGTAAAAAGGGAATGGCCGTCTTCCTGCTTTTTAAATACTACAGGCAATTCTTTCCCATTGGCATATAATCTTAAGTCTACCTTGTTTATCCCTTTATTCAACAAGTCCGTATCTTTAACTTTAAGAAGGAAATCAACATTACCTATTTTGCTTGCTCCTTCTGAACTGATAGTGAACTTAGAGAGATAAATCCCATCAAAAGCAATGTTGGAATCTTCTTTAAAGATAAGTATAACATTTTTTAATGTTTCCTTTGCCTGTAAAGTAACTTCATCTACCCCGTATATTGATCGAACTTCAAAGTGATAATTTTTGCCTTGCTCTATGTAAGAAATAGGAACGACGTGGCTTCCTCCTAAAACACCCACCGTCAAGCCGGTATTGTTAAAATCAGTAATTCCGGCAAATATCGCCACTGCAAATAATAAAGAAATTAAACCTACGGTCAGCCAGATGGGCTTGCAATGAAACCTGCAGGATTCTTTTTTCGCTTTTTTTACTCTCTTCCCTCTCTTCCCGCTTCTCTTCTTACCCGCCCTTTTTTTAGATCCCACTCTTTAACCCTCTTTTTTTGGTAACTCACATTCTTTTTCTTTTCTTATTATAAATAACCTTATTCCTGATAATCTTATTCCTAATAAAATAGTTAATATATATAAATTTAACGAACTCATTTATAGCTTATCATTTATAGCTTACTTCAATTTCTGCAAACACTTTCCCGCCGGGCAGCTTATCGTAAACAAGCACATGCTTGCTGGCAACATTTCCCGAATAGGGTATGAAAAGAACGTAAGATTCTCCTGTCTTCAAGCCAGGTATTTTTTCAGTCTGGATGACCAAAACTACACCATTTGCATCCCTGAGCACGGTGTAAGCGGTCAGCTCTATGCCGGACAAATCTACATCTGCAGTTATCTCTGTTTTGTAATTATTGTTTTGAGGAGCATAGGATGTTAAGGTTAGATTTTTCCCCTCAGTTTTGTTATCTATAATTGGAGTTTCTTCTGCTACTTTTACTTTATCTTCCGCTACTTCTACTTTAGATTCCTGTTTAGATTCCCGCCGGACTTCTTCTTTAGAAAGCTCCAATTGGCAGAACTGGTTACAGCCGTCATTGTTGTCCAAGTTGCCGTCATCACATTGTTCCGGAAGCTCTACTTTTCCATTTCCGCAGATTGCCGGCTGCTTAGGGCTTATTCCTTTCTCTTCTTCACGGGGTTGCTGTTCTCCCCCTTTTTGTTCTTCCTCTCCTTCTTTTTGTCCCTTTTCTTTTCCTTCCCCGGCAGGATTGCATTTGCTGGTGTCAAATGACTTGCAGTCTTGGCTGCACTGAATTTTCCCGCCATCGAAATATACGCCTTTTTCATCTGTAAAATTAAAACAGCTTTTCCCGCCAAAATCAGTTATATCACATACTTCTCCTTCTTCTTTAATATCGTTGCCACAGACAACTTGTTTTATTTTATTTTTGCAATTAGCATCGCAGGAATTGGTGTTTGGCGGTTCGCATTGCTCTCCTACTTGAATTATGTTATCACCGCATTTCTCTGTTTTACAGACGGAAGAACAACCATCATTGTTGTTCGAATTACCATCATCACATTCTTCCCCCGGACCTTTGAAACCATCTCCACAAATAGCATTTTTACATTCATTGGTGCAAGAATCGGTATTATCTTGATTTCCATCATCGCACTGTTCGCCAGGCCCTTTAAATCCATCACCACAAATAGCATTTTTACATTCATTGGTGCAAGAATCGGTATTATCTTGATTTCCATCATCGCACTGTTCGCCAGGCCCTTTAAATCCATCACCACAAATAGCATTTTTACAATTATCCAAACAACCATCATTGTTGTTCGAATTACCATCATCACACTGTTCGCCAAGTTCTATCTCTCCATTGCCGCAAAATTCCATCCCACTCAGAAAGTCCTTGGTAGTTGCAAGCCGCCAAGTATCTCCACCATCATCAGAAAAGATGATTGCCGGATCGTGAGCTTTAACACTTCTAGAATACCAGCAGAGATGATCATTGCACACCTCTTGACAAGTTTTAGATATTGTATTTGTGTTTGGACACACATTTGCACATTGTTTAGAAACCTCCATCGGCTTTTTTCCTTCAGGAGGCCAAAGCACTTTTACACAATCCAAACCTGGGCACGCTGGGCTAGTGCGCTTGTTGGCATTGCTGGGGTTGTTGACACAGTTAAGATTATCCTTAACCAGAGTTTCTGCAGGCCATTTTTTCTGGTATGCTTCTAATTCATCAGAAAAAAGGTTGTCAAAATAAGATACATAATTCACAAACAGCCGCCCCTTGCGGTCCAAGTTTAATTTATGATACCAGTTGCCGTAATATCTATGCCAAGGGAAAAGAAGAGTCCTGTGCTTTAAGGTATCGTAATTTTTTTCTCCCGGAACTTCTTCAGAAGTGCTGAACGTTGTCCAGTCCTGCCCGGATTTTTTTTGCATATAGACTAATTTATAATTGTTGGTTATGCCGCTGGAGCGCGCTATCACGTGGATGGTGTCTTTGGAATCGCAAGCCATTTCAACATAAGTATACTCTCCTTTATCAGGCTCACCTATTCCCACCGGTTCGGTCCATTTTGAAATATCATTAGGTTTAACCGAATAGGTGTACCTAAACTGGCGCCCGTGCGCTCCGATAATGACATGAAGAATCCCTTTGCTGTCAATGCAGATACCTGGATATTCATGATCATCTGGAACCCAACTTTCCTTCGGCATTGTGCTCATTGGAGAGTTGCCGAGGAAAACGGGCCCACTTAACTTTTTTGTATTATGGTTATAAGTTTTAGCATAAGTTCTTACAAAATCGGGCATTTGATTAACCCCAAGATCATATTCAGGCTTTTTTTTGTTCTGCTCAAAATTTCCTGCAGTATAGACAAAATGTGTAAGTTCACCAGAAGTTACCATATAATTTGGAAATGATGAACTGCCTACCCCTAAATAAGCATCATCAACAATTTTAACTTCTTCAAGTTTAAGGGTCCCATCTTGCTTTTTGTCAATATCTAAATACGTTAAGATGGACTTAACTTTTTTAGTCTGGGGATCAACAAAGTGACAATAGACCAAGATACCCGGCGGATTTTCCAAATTATTATATCCATCTTGATGCTCCAGCCTGGCATCGCAACCACTTTCAGTTTTTGGAATAGGATAAACTTCCCAAGTATAGCCGTGATCTCGGGAATGGAGAAGCATATGCAAATCAATGTTGGAAGCCATGCCGGTATGCAAGATAGTATAGGCATCACCACTGTTATCAAAAACAACACGCTCATCATTCTGTTCTCCTGATCTTATTAACGGATCGTTAGGCGCACACTCCTTAGCGCAGTTAGGCTTGCATTTTGGCGGGCACGGCCACCATCCATTCCAGCTATGCCATTGTGCCTTCCATTTTGGATCGGCAGCCATCTTTTTGGCAAAACTTTTCTGTGCTTCGGCAACTAAATCTACCTTCTTCCAGGTGCCGCCAGGATTCAGGAACTGCAAAATGCCTTCATGCGTCCTGATGTAAGGCCGATTGTTCAAGTCAAAAGTTACCGTGTTGGGAACAAAATGAGGATCGTATTCAAACTGCTCACGTTCGCCTTGATAAAATGCTTTGATAAAAATAGGAGTGTTAACTGGTGCTTTCTGGGAGTTAATTTCTGGCGCTAGCCCTTCATCTGCAACCTTCCCCACAAACTGTTTAGAAAACAATATCAATGAAGACAGGGCTAAAAGAGCAATCAAAGTAATAACTGCTATCACCAATGGTTTACTCCTTTCTCTTAATGGTTTTTCATTTTTCATTTTTTATATTCAACATTAATCTCCACAAATACTTTCCCTCCTTGATTGGGCAGTTTGTCATAGATGATCACTGTTTTGCTGGCAACCTTATCCGGATAATTCAGGGAAATTAAGAGAGATTCCCCTAATTTCATTCCAGGAATTTTTTGTGATTGAGCGGTCAGAACAGTTCCATTCACGTCTTTAAGAACCGTGTAGGCAGTTAATTCCACTCCTGAAAGATCAGTAGTTGCAGTAATATTGGTTTTATAGACATTATTTTGCGGAGGATAGGAAATCAAGTTGAGGCCCTTTCCTTCTTCTTTCTTTTCTTCCTTAGGCGCTTCCAGTTTACAATACCTATCACAGCCGTCTCCATTTACTAAATTTCCATCATCACAAGTTTCTCCATATTCCAAATCAGCTTTTTTATCTCCGCAATAAGGTCCAGAGGTAATTAATTGTGCAGAACAATCCGCATTGCAAATTGTGCAAGTGGGAATTCCGTAGAAGCAGAAAGGTTCGGTGATGTTGTTGCCGTCATCGCATTGTTCTACTCCACCTTGAACATATCCGTCTCCACAAGTAGCATTTACACAAGAATTCAAACAAGAATCGGTATCATCTTTATTCCCATCATCGCACTGTTCGCCAGGCCCTTTAAATCCATCACCACAAATAGCATTTTTACAATTATTCAAACAAGAATCGGTATCATCTTTATTTCCATCATCGCACTGTTCACCTAGTTCTTTCAGTCCATTGCCACACTTTGCAACCTTTCCGCCTTCATCACCAACGCATCCACCTTTAGCCAGGTCACAAACACCAAGCCAGACGTTAAGCCCCATGGTCTCGACCTCGTCCAGCACATCCCCCTTCTTGCAAGCGGCCACATCCGGCGGACAGATGATCTGAAACTTTGTCGCCTCATTAAAATCCGCAAATGGATTATAAGCGGCAACCAGCATCTGTGTCCCATCTTCTTTGATTATGCCCCTCCAGATGGTTGCCTTTTTCTCTTGTCCTTTTCCAGCCATTCGACTCAACTCCCTCCCGTCTATCGGGTGATATGTTTTATAATCACCCTCAAAAAACTGCTTGTACCTTGATAACCTGTACAGCCCGTAAATGAAATTATCATAGGCTATCCTGTTTTCAGAAGTCTGAGCCGGGCTCTTAACGTTTACGTCGAATCCCATATAATCCCACAGATATTGCCCGGCATTTTTTGTAAAGTAAGTGAAAATGGCAGTTGCGTGGGCCATCCAGGGGTCCACCCCGGGCAGGCCGTCTTTCTGCACATTTCCTGTAAAATATCTCATTGAACGAAAAATTATCACCGGCTTTCCCTGCGAAAAAGCAGTATTCACGTCCACGGCAAAGAGACCCGTGAAGAGCTGAGTGCCGGCAACAAGCCAGGTGTTTTTATCGTATTTCCTGCCATACCCGTAAGCATAATAACCGCTTGGAGTCAGGATATCGAGGGTCTCGGTAATCAATTTTCCCGGACGAAAGAAATCTTTCCCGGGTTTTGCCATATAATTATTGAAATTAAAGGTTACGTAATTAGCGCAACTCTCAAACCACTGATTATCCTTTGAACATGTTCTGGTGAAGATTTCTTTTGAGGTCCATTCATCAAATGTGATGTCCTCATAATACAGCCAGCCGTATTCAATTGCCAGCGGCACGTCTCCATAAGCACTAATTCTTCCCTTGAATCCCCTTTGCTTTGGATACCCGATAACATTATTATAATTCCAGGCCTCGTCATGCTTGTATTGATTCAAAAAATCCTGATCTGATAATTTTTTGAACGCATCAGGGATGTGTTTGGCAGCTTCTTTATTCTTTCTTATATCCAGAATTAATTGATCATAAGGACCAACTACTTCAAGATCGTCGACTAAAATATCTGCCTGTGGCATATTATTGGTCGAATCCGGGAAAAACGCGGCAAAATAAGCCAGTTCTTTATCTGCGCACTTCTTAAAAGCAGCTAAATTATTGTTCCAGGGGAGAAGATATTTAAGCAACGGTTGATTTTTAACATCCTCACACCACCCGGAATTCCCACCCCATGAACTGAATCCTATAGCCCGGTTTTTGGGAGGTATAGACGCCAACTGCTCATTGTTCAGGCCTACAAAGGTTGCAATGTGGGTAAAGCCTTTCCGCAGGGGGGCGGTTCCAACATCTTCCACGCATATTTGCGTGCCCGGGTGACACCCGTTTAATTGGATTCCACCATATACTGCAATCAAGCTTGGGTGCAAATTAAAATCCGGGAAATCATTCCAGCTAATATCTGTCTGCGACTTATCAGCTTCAATATTATCAAAGGGACTGGAACAAAAGGGATCATTTTTATTCGTAAATCCCCAATCTTTTAATCCATCTTCATCATTATCTATTCCATCAGAACATTGAGGAACCGGCTGCTCACCTGCTCTTCCCACAAACCTGTCTAACTTGTCTGAAAAAAACATCAATGCAACAAGAGCAAAAACAGCGATTAAAGCAATTACAGCAACAACTGCAATATTCTTTCTCTTAACAATATTCTCCCTCTTAGCAATATTCTTCTCCCCGGCAAGAAAAGGCCTCTTTTTTTTCATATGCTGTAGTATTCCGTTCAGTTTTTTTTCATCGTGCATTGCAAACCATCCGGTAATAGTTCTCTGCTCCAAATAAAATGTAATGGCTGTCCAAAGTTTCGTTAAAAACGTTTTTTTCTTCCCTGTTTTTAGCCATCTCAAAAACGCTTTCTGGAGTAATAACATAACAATTAAACGCGAGACTAAAATTATCAGCAAGATTATCAGCCTGTTTTTCTATCCTGCTTACCTTATTGCTGTCTTCTATTATCAGCAGAACATCAACATCAGACATTTTTGTAGGCTTGCCCTTGGCATAAGAGCCAAAAATAAGAAGCGTGAAATAAGACAAATTAATATTGCCCAGCAAATCCAGAAAAAAGAGATGAATCTGTTTATACTTAGTCAAAAATTCTGCTGCTCTTAGGCTTTCAATATAAGCAAAAGTAGAAAAATGAGATTTGTAATTTAAAGAAACCAAGTTATGCTCGTCCCGGATTAGATATTTACTTCCAAGAAGTTTATGAAAAGAGCTGTGCACCAAAGGATAGGGCTTTTCCAATAAACCTGCAACCCCTTTTATCGTAAATTTTTTGGTAATATTCCCACAAAAAACCTTTAATATCCCTATGTCCGTTTTGGTCAGCATTTTCCTATATATCATTAAAGATATAGACCTATACTTATAAAGATATATAAATCTTTTGGTTACAGAAAAGCTTCACAGCCTTCTGAAAGCTTCGTCAATCTCTTTTTCTTTCCATCCGGTTTTCTGCCCAAGAATCTCTTTGATATCCTCTTCAGAAGTTCCTGCTTCTTTTTCCCTCTTTATCCAGTCCTTTAACTCGTTAATGTTATAAGCCATCTTGGGCTTTAAGAAATGCACGGCTAAGAGAACTATAAGAAGCACTAAGGCCAGCCCGGCAACACCCGCTGCCAAATAGAACTTATACTTGCCCCAGAAGGAGGGCTGCTCAATGGCCGGCATGGTCGGGGGAACATATTCTTCCTCAAAGATAGGAGTTGGAGGAACGTACTTGTACTCTTCCTGCACAGCAGGCATTTCACAGGATTTTTGCTCTGCCGGTTTAGAAAGGTAAGTCCCGCAATTATGCTCGTCTGTACAGGTGCGGTAATTCGTTCCTGCTGAGCAGCTGCTCCATTGCGAGCAAACCCAGGACTCTTCACATTTCGTGCATGCCTGTGACTCTTCTTTTGCTTTCTGGCAATTGTTTATATCCGTGCACGTCCTGCCCTGCCTTAATGAATTATTGCAGAAAGACCAGGAAGTGCAGCTCCATTTGGGCGAGCAATATCCTCCTCCACCGCCGGAAGGCTGCTGCGGCTGCTCAACTTTAGGTATGCATCCGGGGCTGTCAACGCAAATGTAAGTATCTGTTTTTCCGGTTTCACAACTGGCCGTTATTTTATACTTTCCATCCGCAGAGCTGGACAAAGCATTGTAGGATACTGTTGTAACACCGCTGCCGGACTTAATGTCGGCTAAATTATCTCCCGAATCAATTATCTTGACAATAAAATTTCCAGCACAATCACCAATAGTTATCTTAACAATTTCGTCACCATTATAATCAATTCTGTCCGTAGTTACACTTACAGCCAAAGCTAGAGAAACAGATAATACAAAAATTACCAGATATATCAGCAGCTTTCTCATTTTAAGAATAGGAAACTTCCAATGTTCCATAGACTTTCTGATCTGCTCCTTCTTTATCAAAGACAATCACTGATTTCTTCTTAACATTGCTTTTGCCATAATTATTTACTGCTACATAGCTTTCTCCCTGCTTCAGGCCCTGGACTTTCTTCTCAAACTTAACGGAAAGCGTCCGATCATTTTGGTCGTAAAGCACAGTATAAATCTCAATGTCGTCTGTAATATCAGTGGTAGCAGTAATTTTTGTAGAGAATTTGTCATCTACAGGAGTAATTTCAAACAAAGTGACCAGCTTCCCTTCTTTTTTTACCATAGCTACGCATTTGCTTTCTGTACATTCATTGTCCTTCGGGCAGACAGTTCCGCAGCTGCCGCAATTACTTTCATCAGTTTTTAAATCCACACAAGTATTCGCGCATAAAGTCTGGCCGGGGGAACAGCTCAGTGTACAAGCTCCATTACTACAAACCTGGCCATTTGAACAGACAGTTCCACAACTGCCGCAGTTGTCTTTATCGGTTTGTAAGTTTACACATTGGCCGTTGCATAAAGTCAAGCCTGGAGCACAAACAGCTTCGCAGACGTTATTTGTGCACTTGCCGGAGGAGCAGTCAGAGCCGGCATTACAGGACTTGCCAACTGCACATTTACTTGGACAGGAACTTCCGCAGTCAACATCTGTTTCATCTTGGTTTTTGATGTTATCATTGCACGTTGCCTGAGCAGTGCACTTCCCTCCTGCACATAAAGGTGTCGCAATTGGACAGACGTTTCCGCAGCTGCCGCAGTTTTTTGCATCGGTCTTTGTATTTACACACTGATTATTGCATAAAGTTTCTCCTGCAGAGCATACTTTCTCCTTTTTTGCAGTTATGGTAATGGTGGCGGTGTCTTTAATATCAAGCTCCTCCATTAATTCTCCAGTAGCAAGGTCATAAACGTTAAATTTATTAAAACTTAAAACTGTTGAGTCCGTAGGTTTTAAACCAGTGAAAAGAATGGTTCCTACTACTTGCTTATCTTTTATAACAGTATCTATATCAGGAGGAAGGAAAGCATATTCAAAGGAAACTAACCCTTTGTCACACTGCTTAATTTGGTCAATTACCCTATAATAACCATACTTATCATCTAACGCTACATCTAAAGTATCACAATCTGGCTTAAGTACATCCTTATCATAACTTAATTCAAAAGAAATTACAGAAGATTGCTTATCTGGTGGCAGATAAACCATTATCGGAACTTCAAATTCTTTACCTTCTACTTCCGAGCCGGAAACAAATATTCCCACATTTCCCTCATTAATTTGGGTTGGTTGAATAGCCTTCCCCACAAACTTGCCGGAAAAGAAAACCAGCAAAGAGAGGGCAAGAACTGCCAGGACAGCAATCACGGCGATGACTGCCGGCTTAGACGCTCCCGCTTTAAATGTTCTCTTCCCGGTCAATTGTCTTTTTGTGTTCATTTTTTTTATTTTGTTTAAATCTCAACTTGCAGTTATTTCTATGCCCTCCCGGTCTGCTTCTTGAATAACTCTGATTTGTTTTCTTTTTTCTTCAAACTCTTATAATGCCCAAAAGATAATCTCTCCTGTTTTCATTCAGATGCTCCTCACTAAGGCGATTATTATTAAGACTATTGAAATGATTAGAAATGATTAACACAAGCCAAAAAGCTACTTCTTTTACATCCATCTTTGAAGTTGCTTCCTTTACCATTTTTTTTAAAAAATAATCCTTTATGAAAATTTTTTCCTCCCTTTTACTTTTCTTCTTTCATTTTTTAATCAGAAACCGAAGTATGCTTTCAGTAGTGCGGCGATGGCGGCTATTTTTTGAAGAACAGACTTGTCCTTATCTCTTAATATATTATTAATCTCACCAGTATGTTTATCAGCATCACGGCAGATGTTATTATCATTTACTAAAGGGGGATCACATTTACAATTCTGAACAGGTTTTCCGTGTTGGCAATTTGACAGCTGTTCTTGTAGAGGAGTGCAAGCTCCATTTTTTAATTTATAACCTCCTTTACAAACATATTCACATTTATTATCACCACATTGTGCAACCAAAGTTCTGGCCGTATCTTGCACTAAGCCCTTATCATCATTAGAACACAAGTCAGCGTTTGCAGGAGT
>JBFMFP010000142.1:0-1539 GCA_040751885.1 Nanobdellota archaeon | reverse complement strand
TTTGAACTTAAGAGTGGTAATTCTCAAGTAGACCACCTTATTCTCAATAATCTTGGTGGTGATCGCTATGAAGCTGATTGCTTCGTCGTTAATATTCAATGTGCCAGTTGAAAGTGCGGAATGTCGGCAGCTGCGGGATTCATTGAAGAGAAACCTCAAGAACTGAAGAAACTAGGAATTGATGAAATCGCCGTAGTCAAAGGTCAGAAAAACTATTATGTAGTGTTAATAGATTTAGAGAAAAAAGCGTTAGTAGGAATGGTGGAAAAAAGAACGACGGCTGAGGTAGAGCACTGAGGGGGCGACAAAATATGCTGAAAAGCTTACTTTGTAATAAATGCAGCGATTTATGGTAAGAAAAGATAGGTCTAGTTTTGTCAATAAGACCTATCTAATGATAATGTTGCCTTTATTCTACCAAACACACCTAAAAAGTCAATTAAATATAGCCGAATACATTTTTCTGAAACTTTTGATTATTCTGCTGCAATCGATTAAAAAAGTTAGTTTAGAAGGTAAGGCGCACTGCTTTACCAATTCCGATTACATTTGAAATTAGAAGGAAGAAAATTCAGAGATTTCTATCATTACCAAATTTCACTATTGAAAAAATTTGGTTCCCTATTGTGATAGCATGGTTAGGAACAAACTTTTCAAATGGTCAAATAATTTATGTAGTAATTGACAGGACAAATTGGGCTTGTGTAAATCTATTTATGGTTAGTGTTGTTTGGGATAAAAGAGCTTTCCCAATATACTTTGAATTATTGCCTAAATTGGGGAATAGCAATCTCACGGAGCAAAAAGCCGCCCTATCCCAAGTATTACCCCTTTTCAAAAATTATAAAATCTGCGTATTGGGAGATCGGGAATTTTGTTCAGTAAAACTAGCAAATTGGCTGAGGGATTGGGATGTATACTTCTGCTTGCGTCTCAAAAAAAATCATTTTGTCGAAATTGAACCTGACATTTGGATACCATTAAATGAGTTAGGATTAACCCCAGGAATTTCTTTATTTATCAAAGGAGTTAAAATCACAAAAACTCAAGGGTTTGTTAGCTTTAACATTGCTTGTAAATGGCAACGCAAAATCTTGGGAGTAGCTTCTGAAGAAGGATGGTTTCTTCTTACCAATTTGAACAGTTTAAACTCAGTGATTGCTGCTTATAAAAAACGATTTGATATTGAAGAAATGTTTAGGGATTTTAAGAGTGGCGGTTATAATTTAGAGAGTACAAACGTCTCAGGGGAACGGTTAGTATCCCTAATTTTATTAATAGCACTTGCTTATACTGGAGCCACAATTCAAGGACAAAAAATCAAACGCCAAGGTATCCAGAAATATGTTGGTCGTGTTAAAGAATATGGGCGTATAGCTCGGCGGCATAGCAGTTTTTATATCGGATTCTATCGGGACTTGAACGAAAAACAAAATAAAATAAGAGTACAATGCTTGTAAAATAGGTATTCCACGTTGAGAGTTGAAGGATGAAAGAGACAACTCCCGCCGCCATGCCCCCTTGCTTCGATAGATGGTG
>JBFMFP010000141.1:0-1564 GCA_040751885.1 Nanobdellota archaeon | reverse complement strand
CTGGTGATGAATCAGAACTAAAAGAAGGAGAGAAACTTGTTGACAATTACATGAAACGATGTGGCAATCACAAGTTGAAAGTTTTGATAGTAGACCGTGGTTTTATTGATGGTCCTATGATTACTAGTGTAGTGTTACAACAGTTCTTTACATTTGAAATTTTTTTCATAATGCTTTCAACCGAAGCAGTCCAAATAAATACTTTTGGATTTTGGTTATGCGATTCAATATATTGTTTAATAGCCATAATTAGTTCTTTGACATTTTTGAATGAGCCACGACGAATTCTTTTTCTCGTTATCTCGGCAAACCACCGTTCTACTATGTTCAACCAGGAAGCGGATGTTGGAGTAAAGTGAAGATGAAAACGTGGATGACGTTTGAGCCACCTTTGAACCTGTTGGTGTTTGTGTGTTCCATAGTTGTCCACAATCAGATGAAGATTTAAATCCAGTGGGGTTTTTGTGTCTATGATTTGTAGAAATCTTATAAATTCCTGATGTCTGTGTCGTGGCATACAATCTCCAATTACAGTACCATCGAGCATGTTCAATGCTGCAAATAATGCTGTTGTGCCATGGCGCATGTAATCGTGAGTTTGCCTTGCAGGAATACCGGGTCGCAGTGGAAGTAATGGTTGTGTTCGTTCCAGTGCCTGAATCTGACTTTTTTCGTCTACACAAAAAACAATAGATTTGTCCGGGGGATTCATATAAAGACCAACCATATCGTAAAGTTTCTCCAGAAACGGTTTGTCTCGACTGAATTTGAATGTTTTGATTAGACGGGGTTTTAAATTGTATTGTTTCCAGATACGCCATGACCCCTTGTGCTTTGGCCATACTTCTGACACTCCAATGAGTTGCATCGTGTGGTATTGTATGCAAGGTTGCATTGACTATGGCAGTAACCTTTTTGTGTGAGATCTTTGGAAACCGACCAGGACGAGGAGCATCTTTTTCCAGTCCGGATAAACGGAGAGATAAAAAACGTTCTCTCCATAATTGAACTGTTGGACGGGAAATATCCAGACGCTTGGCTATATCGTGATTGAAAACTCCACTTGCTGCCAATTGGATAATTCGTGCTCGTTGAATCAAACGTAATGGGAAACTTTTCCAATGCGACCAACGGTTGATTGTTTTTTCTTCTTCTTGCGTAAGTATAATTCGTTCTGATATATTCATGCATATAATTATACATAATAAATATTCAAATGTCAGGGTATTTATAAAACACTATAATGTCAAGTATTTTGTGTCTGGGCTCTGAAAAAGTATTATCTTTTTAAAAGATTATTTAATGGAAATACTGAAATTCAGGATTATATTTTTTCTTTTTTCTTATTTTTTCTTTCAAGTTTTTTAAGTATCTTCAGTTCATTCAGACTATGTCGGTGCCCGACAAATATTCTGTGGTAACAAGTTTATCCTTTTTTCTTCCAGAAGATTAACTATTCTTTTAACATTTATTACCAAAAATGTCATCAATACTTGAATCTTTACTCGCCAAAGCCCTCGCCAACGTGCTCTTGCCAGTGCGTGCCATTTCTTTGCTTCTCCAA
>JBFMFP010000140.1:0-1586 GCA_040751885.1 Nanobdellota archaeon | reverse complement strand
ATAATTGATAAGTATATCGCAGAGGTAACTTCTCTTGAAGATAAAAATCTTTTGCAGGCAATGCTTTCTAAAAGAGCCCTAGCAGTGATTCGAAGTGAACTTAAAAGCATAACAGGGCATGGCATCAGAAAGGAGGCAATAGAAAAAAGTATTAGTAAGCTTTTTAGTGCAGAACTTTATGATATCGCAAAGGCATGTTTGAAAAGACAGGAGAGAAGAGAAAGAAAAGCTACAGAGCAGGCAGAAGTTATTACGACTGATACCTCTGCTGGCATTAATTCAGAATCACCTGCATCTGAATAATTATATCTTAAGTAGGGTGAGGGTGGGTACAGAGATTTGAAAGAGGGAAGAAAATGAAGAAAATTATCATTTTTGTATTTACGATAATTATTTTCAGCGCACAAGAAGTGTATTCCATAGAAAAAGACAAACAGTATGGCTTTCAAGACATTCCCTTTGGAACACCATATAACAAAGTATGGGGTGCTTTAGCAGCGAAAAATGTAGGTCTGGTGCATTCTTCAGAAAACGATACCACCGATACCTATTTTCTTTACATAGAGGATTATGATTTAGGGGGTAAAGAAGTAAAAGTTACTTTTTATTTTGACCATAATAAGGAATTTTATTCTTTTACATTCTCGACCAGCAAAAAGAATGCTCTAAGATTAGAATCTGAAGTATATATAGATGGTCAATATCTTACCGATGTTTTTACAAATAAATACGGTAAGCCTTCAAGGTGTTATAAGCCGAATATTTTATCTATTAGCATGGGTTATGTTTCTTACTTATGCGTCTGGAACCATAAAAGTTTAGAGATTTACACAGGTCTTACTGAATATGAAAGTGAATATTATGCTGTTGCTATTATAACTTCAAAGAAAATGGAAAAAGCATATGTGCAAAGGAAAGAACAAAAACTGAAGAAAGATGCCACTGAGGGGGCAAAAAAATTTTAAAAAACCTCAGAAAGCAAAGATTTAGGGGAATCAAAAATCATTTGATTTTTGCTATTAATGGATATTATTAAGGCGACAAATTCAACTATCACTTTTATAATAAAGACACCGATGCAGTAAAATAGGCAACCCGAGAAAGATGGGCTTCACTGATAAGAAGATAATAGATAAGCTTGTCTATGGGCTTTATGGGATGCTCCCCATTTTATGCTATAATCAATCAAAGGAGGCAAAGATGAAAGAAGCACTACAGCATACAATCAAAGCCTTTATAAGAAAGGGTGAGAAATACTATATCGCAGAATGTCTTGAAATACCTGTAGTAACACAGGGCAAGACAATTGATGAGGCAGTGGTAAATCTTAAAGAGGCAGTAGCACTCCACTTAGAAGGAGAAGACCTTGAGCAATTAGGACTTGCCCCAAATCCTACATTGATTATAACCATGGAATTGGAACCAACCGCCAGTGTCGCCTAAATTAAAAAGACTCTCTGGAAAAGAAGTCCTCGCAGTTCTTTCAAAATTTGGCTTTTCAATTCATTCCCAAAGAGGCAGTCATGTAAAATTGAGGCGTATATCACCTTCGGGCGAAAGGCAATCGCTAACTATTTTGGTGCATG
>JBFMFP010000139.1:0-1603 GCA_040751885.1 Nanobdellota archaeon | reverse complement strand
AAAGCAGAATTAATAATTATGGGCGGAACATTCCCCAGCTTCCCTTTGGATTATCAGGAAGAGTTTGTCCAATTCGCCTTTAAAGCCCTGAATGATTTTTCCGGGCTATTTTACACAAATGATGATTCTGCAAAGAATAATGATTCTGCAGAGAACGAGTTTAACAGGTTTAATTACGTTAACGAGTTTAACTACGTCAAATTCAAAGAATTCTTTGAGCTTCCTTCTGCTGACTTTGGAAGCGAAGAAAGAACAAAAAAAATACAAGAAAAAATACTGAAATTAAAATATAAAATAATAGATAAAGCAACAAATGAAATAACAAATAAAGCAACAAACAACACTGCAAAAAAAACATCGCCAAGACAACAAACCACAAACACAAAAAGGCAACAGAACGTAAACAAAACAGAAACAACCTTAGAGAAAGAACAGCTGAGAAATGAAACAGCTAAAATAAGGTGTGTAGCGTTGTGCATTGAAACAAGGCCTGATTATGGGATGCTTGAGCACGGCAACCAAATGCTCAAACTGGGAGCGACAAGAGTTGAGCTGGGCATACAAAGCGTTTATGATGATATTTTAAAGAGGATAAAAAGAGGGCATACCGCAGACGAGACAAAAAAATCCCTCTGCATTCTCAAGGATTTGGGCTTTAAAGTAGCAGCTCATTACATGCCCGGTCTGCCCGGGGTGGACAAGAAGAAAGACCTGAAAGGCATGAAACTGCTCTTTGAAGATGCCGATTACCGGCCGGACATGCTGAAAATATATCCGTGCATGGTCATCAAAGGGACAAAACTGTATGAAGAATACAAAAAAGGGAAGTTCACCCCGTTAAATGCAAAAGAAGCAGCAAAACTGATTGTTGAATTTAAGAAATCCATCCCGGAATACTGCCGTGTGCAGCGCGTGCAGAGGGATATTCCCACATCCCTAACAGAAGCCGGAGCGGAAATGACTAACTTAAGGCAGTACATGCACAACAAGTTTGACGTCCAATGCCGCTGTATCAGATGCCGGGAGCCTAAAAAAAAGAGGATTAACTGGAGTAAAATCAAAATAAAAACGTACGCCTATAGCTCTTCGCAGGGAAAAGAATTTTTCATTTCTGCTGAAGACACTAAAAATGACCTTTTAGCTGGATTTTGCAGGCTACGTTTCCCTTCACAAGTGCTAAGAAAAGAAATAACCAAAAACAGTGCCTTGCTCAGGGAGCTTCACGTCTATGGAACTGCTGCAGGTCTCAGTGAAAAAGGAGAAGTGCAGCACAGAGGTTTAGGAAAGAAATTAATGGAAAGGGCAGAAAAAATTGCTGTAAAGTACGGAAAAGACAAAATAGTAGTTATTTCCGGCATAGGTGTAAGAGGATATTACAAAAAATTAGGATATGAAAAAGAAGGAGGTTATATGGTAAAGATGGTAAAGAAACGAGAAAATTGAAAAAATAATTTTCTCTAGCTTAAAAGTATTTTATACTTTATAAGCAATTTTATAAGCAATTAAAAAAATCTTATAAAAAGAAAAAAATCTTATAAAAAGCCTGAAAAATAAAGTTTAAAATAATATAAAACAATATAAAATAAAAATAAAATAGTATAAA
>JBFMFP010000138.1:0-1614 GCA_040751885.1 Nanobdellota archaeon | reverse complement strand
AAACAAAAATCAATTTGAAAAGATAGTAACGCTGTCAAAAGAGCAAGAAAAGATTATTATAGCGGTGGATAGATCGATAATAAAGTTAAATGTAGTGACTAAAAACTAGCAGAAATTCAGGTAATTAATTTTTATAGTAATATTTTGACTTTCTACAGGCCTCTGCTCCAGCCCAAGGTTCCTTAACAGAAACAAAAGCACAGTCATCGATAAATCCTGTCTGACAACCATCTATTAAAAGAACATATCCGTTATACTGATCTAATTTCTTATTCACTTCTTTCCAATATGATTTTTGACCTTCTATATTTTTAAACCTGAAATTTGGATCCAACTGGTACGTCCCTGATTCAAGTGTAACATTTAGTCCGGAATACGTTCCTGAATCTCCTAAGGAAGTAGAGGCTTCACAATTATCGTTCATTTGCAAACTCCAATTACACTCAATACACCATAAAAAAGTATTGTACACCGGTGAATTTCCGCACGGATTAGAATAATTACCACTAGAACTTCCATTACTCCCATTCGCATCTACACAATAACCTAATTCAGAATCACATTCTCTGCCGGGATTACAATCGCTGTCTTTAGTGCATGATTCCTTCCCATTATCAGCACCACAGGCAGCCAACGCACCGGCTAAACTAACAATAGATAAGATTTTTTCTAAAGTTTTCATTTTTAAGCCTCCATAAAGTATTAATTTATCACTAAAGAATAATTATTTATAAATGTTGCGGGGGAAAATGTTTAAATAAAAGAACACCCACTATACACTTAATGACCTATGCAATATATCATACGCACACGTTTGACAGGAATTTAGAACGGATGCCTAAAGATTTTCGGGAGTGGGTAGATAAAATGGAATGTCAGCTTGTAGAAAACCCTTACGTAGGAGACCAAATTAGAGTTCCCTGGTTTAGAGAGAAAAAGAAAGACAAATACCGCTTTTACTATTTAATTTATGAGGAACTCAAAGCTGTATATGTTGTAGGAATTAGCGCCAAGAAAGATCAGCAAGCTGTGATTAACGCCATTTGGTTATTATTAGAACATTTCAAAGAAGAAATTAAAAATTTAGTACACTAATAACACTTTATTTCACTCTTCTTACTTTTCCAGTCTTGATATCCTGAAAACTATTCATTAGTTGTTGTAACACAGATAAATCTACTTTTGCTTGTCTTTTTAATAAATCATACTCTTCCTTCGGAATGGTTACAGTTTCCACGTTAAATGTTTAAAAGCAAGATTCTTTATAAAATTATCTTAGGATTTTTACCATTTTCCCACCTACGCATACTCCCGGCTCGGTTTCTTCAGCAGGCTGAGGCACTTCCGTCATCTCGCAGGAATATTTGTTTTTATTGCAATCATCATAAGTTTCCCCTTCCAGCTCATTTACTTCTTCCATTTCATCGGCATCTTCTGATCCGCCGCAGTCATTGTTGATTTCATCCCCGCAGACTTCCGGTGCAGCGGGGTTGATGCAGAGGGCGCATTGATAAGATTCAACTGAGCCGCAATCTTCCGGGGTTTCTATTTCGGAACACACACCTGTTTCAACAAATTCAGAACCATCGCGACAATCACCTGCTTCATCAGTGT
>JBFMFP010000137.1:0-1641 GCA_040751885.1 Nanobdellota archaeon | reverse complement strand
AACTGGCTAGAAGACATTTAGCGGCAGACTATGTGCCGAAGCCTCTCACCAAAGACAAGCTGCGAAGAATACTCTACCAGTAAAAGAATTCCTTTTGCTGAATTTACGGCGCAGCATGGGGAGCAAACGCGTGTCAGTTGCCAGGCTTCTTCACTGGCTGATCCTTTAGCATTGAATCAGGCTTTTCCTCTTCTCTCAGAAGAGGAAGTCATGGTTATTTATCTTGCGTCGCGTAGCCGGGTGTCTCCTTTTAAGCATAACGAAAAAGCGGCTCTTGCTTCTTGTGCGTTTTGCTTATAAAGCCTGCTGCTGCGCGGGCTAAACCCGCTTTGGCACTACCGCTGCTCTTTCTCCCGAATCATTTTCAGAAAACTTTCGCGGTAGGTTCCAATGATTTGAATGTGATTTTAGGACAAGAAACTGCAGCACTGGAACTGCTTGAGGATTATCTTGCTATCAGCTTTATCTATACCTTGTAGGAGGAGGGGGTTTGGTTGCAGGAACAATTCTGGCAGCAGAAAATTTTTCGGGAAAAATAAAAGTTGTAGGAGCAGAACCCGCTCTTGTAGATGACGCTTACCGTTCATTGGCATCAAATAAAATTGGAACGCACGATAATAAATCCACCATTGCAGATGGACTTAAAACGCATTTAGGAGATATTAATTTTCCATTCATTAAAAAAGAAATTGACCATATTATTCTTGTAGAGGAAGAAGAGATCATAGAAGCAATGCGTTTGATTTGGGAAAGAATGAAAATTGTAATAGAACCCTCTAGTGCTGTTGCGTTCGCTGGATTATTGAAAGAAAAACACTGAAAAACCAAAAGGTGGGAGTTACACTATCAGGTGGCAATGTAGATGTTCAGAAATTACCGTTTTAATAAATACAGCTGCTAGCCTTAAGCCACAAGAAAAAGAAATATCTTCTTATTTTGAATCTACATGAAATATTATGGAAGAATTCTGGGAGTCAAGCTTTAAGGACAAAAAGACTATGTGGGGATTCGAATCTGCAGATTCCGCAATCGCAGCCTTAAACTTATTTAGAGAAAATAGGCTTGAAAAAATTTTGATACTAGGGTTTGGTTACGGCAGAAATGCAAAAATATTCACCGATGCTGGATTCAAAATAACTGGGATAGAGATTTCAGAAACCGCCATTGACTTGGCCAAAAAACACTACAAAGATGATGTAAGAGTGTATCACGGTTCTGTTAGTGATATGCCGTTTGACCAAGAAATATATGATGGGATTTTTTGCTACGCCTTAATCCACCTGTTAAACAAAGAAGAGCGAATTAAGCTTATTAGTGACTGTTACAACCAACTGAAGTCAGGTGGGTATATGGTTTTTGTGGCAATATCAAAAAATGATGCTACATATGGGGATGGAGAAAAATTAAGCAAGGACAGATTTAAAACAAAGCATGGTGTTCAACTATTCTTCTATGATTCGGATTCTGTAGAAGAAGAATTTGGCAAGTATGGGATAATTGAATCAGAAGAGATCGATGAACCTGCCAAGAATATGGGAAAAAGGCCCTCTCAAAAGTTCTGGCTAATAACCTGCAGGAAACAGGAAAAATAAAATGCCAGTGGCTACATTGTGTAAACGGCATCTTCGGCCGACGGCCCCG
>JBFMFP010000136.1:0-1644 GCA_040751885.1 Nanobdellota archaeon | reverse complement strand
CGGGGCCGTCGGCCGAAGATGCCGTTTACACAATGTAGCCACTGGCATTTTATTTTTCCTGTTTCCTGCAGGTTATTAGCCAGAACTTTTGAGAGGGCCTTTTTCCCATATTCTTGGCAGGTTCATCAATCTCTTTTGATTCAATTATGCCATACTTGCCAAATTCTTCTTCAATAGAATCCGAATCATAGAAGAATAACTGAACACCATGCTTTGTTTTAAATCTGTCCTTGCTTAATTTTTCTCCACCCCCATATGTAGCATCATTTTTTGATATTGCCACAAAAACCATATACCCACCAGACTTCAGTTGGTTGTAACAGTCACTAATAAGCTTAATCCGCTCTTCTTTGTTTAACAGGTGGATTAAGGCGTAGCAAAAAATCCCATCATATATTTCTTGGTCAAACGGCATATCACTAACAGAACCGTAATACACTCTTACATCATCTTTGTAGTGTTTTTTGGCCAAGTCAATGGCGGTTTCTGAAATCTCTATCCCAGTTACTTTGAATCCAGCATCGGTGAATATTTTTGCATTTCTGCCGTAACCAAACCCTGGTATTAAAATTTTGTCAAGCCTATTTTCTCTAAATAAGTTTAAGGCTGCGATTGCGGAATCTGCAGATTCGAATCCCCACATAGTCTTTTTGTCCCTAAAGCTTGACTCCCAGAATTCTTCCATAATATTTCATGTAATTTCAAAATAAGAAGATATTTCTCTTTGCTTGTGCTTAAGGTTAGCAGCTGTATTTATTAAAACGGTAATTTCTGAACATCTACATTGCCACCTGATAGTGTAACACCCACCTTTTGGTTTTTCAGTGTTCCTTTTTCTTTCAATAATCCAGCGAACGCAACAGCACTCGAGGGTTCTATTACAATTTTCATTCTTTCCCAAATCAAACGCATTGCTTCTATGATCTCTTCTTCCTCTACAAGAATAATATGGTCAATTTCTTTTTTAATGAATGGAAAATTAATGTCTCCTAAATGCGTTTTAAGTCCATCTGCAATGGTGGATTTTTTATCGTGCGTTTCAATTTTATTTGATGCCAATGAACGGTAAGCGTTATCTACAAGAGCGGGTTCCGCTCCTACAACTTTTATTAGTTCCGAAGAGTTTTCTGCTGCCAGAATTGTGCCTGCAACCAAACCCCCTCCTCCTACAGGGAATAGATAAAGCTGATAGCAGGATACTCCTCCAGCAATTCCATTGCTGCAATTCCTTGTCCTAAAATCACATTCAAATCATTGGAACCTACCGTGAAAGTTTTCTGAAAATGATTCGGGAGAAAGAGCAGCGGTAGTGCCAAAGCGGGTTTAGCCCGCACAGCAGCATGCATAACAAGTAATACGCACAAGAAGCAAGAGCCGCTTTTACGTTTTGCTTAGAGGAGACACCAGGCTACGCGACGCAAGATAAATAACCACGGCATCCTCTTCTGAGAGAAGAGGAAAAGCCTGATCCAATGCTAAAGGAGCAGCCAGTGAAGAAGCCTGGCAACTGACACGCATTTGCTCCCCATGCTGCGCCGTAAATTCAGCAAAAGGAATTCTTTTACTGGTAGAGTATTCTTCGCAGCTTGTCTTTGGTGAGAGGCTTCGGCACATAGTCTGCCGCTAAATGTCTTCTAGCCAGTT
>JBFMFP010000135.1:0-1668 GCA_040751885.1 Nanobdellota archaeon | reverse complement strand
ATCTACTGGAAATTCGGAAAAGATACTTTACTGTACCTAAACTTGAGAAGAAACAGATCCTAAATGAGTTCTGTGTAAATTGTGGGTATAATCGTAAGTATGCAATAAGATTAATCAATTCTAAGGATTTGCTTAAGAAAGTGTATAAACGCCCTGGTCGCAAGAAAAAGTATCATCATCCGGAAATTATTGAGTTCATAAAATTTCTGTGGATTTCAACAAACCTTATTTGTTCGATTAGATTAAAAGCTGCCATACCTATTTGGTTACCTTTTTATCCAAAATACTTAGCAGATGAACGCATTGATTTATTAACGTCAATCTCAGCTTCTACAATTGACCGTATACTGAGAAAAATTCGAGGGCGTTATAAAAAACTTGGATTCTCTACAACTAAACCCGGTTCGTTGCTTAAGAAACATATTCCCATAAAAACTAACCAATGGGAAGAAACATCTCCTGGATTTGTTGAGGCTGATACTATCTCGCATTGTGGCAGCTCTGTAGCAGGGCAATATGTTAATACCGTTCAAATAGTTGATATTTTCTCTGGTTGGTCGGTAGCAAGAGCCTCATGGGGAAAGGGGGAACGTGGTGTTTTTGAAGCACTTAGAAGTATCGAAATATCTCTGCCCTTCAAAATTAAAGGATTCGACTCTGATAATGGTAATGAGTTTCTTAATCGAAACCTGCTCAAATATTTCCTTAACAAACGTCCCATGGTGTCTTTCACCAGATCACGTCCTTACCAGAAAAATGATAATGCACATATCGAACAGAAAAACTGGACCAATATCAGGCAATACTTGGGTTACGAAAGATTTGATGATCTCAAAATCACAGACATGTTGAACAAACTTTATGCTAATGAGTGGGGGCTGTTCTTTAACCTCTTCTTACCTTCGGTTAAGTTGGTTGATAAAACACGTGTCGGTTCAAAGATTGTTAAGGAGCATGACGCACCTAAGACTCCTTACCAGAGACTTATTGGCTCTGATAAAGTATCACGCAAAACTAAAAAACAGCTCAAGAGTATTTTTGAAAGACAAAATCCTTTTCTGCTTCAACAGTCCATAAAAAAACAAGTACTCGATATATTATCCTTGGTAAAAAGAAAACAGTACCCATCATCCATCAACTGACGCAGATAAATGAGTTCTCAACATTTCAACAAAGAAAGAAAAAAAGAAGCAAAAAAAGAAAGAAACTACTATTATTACTATTATTCTTTAAGTGTTATTCTTTTTATACACAATTATTAACATTTAAACGTAATACTTTCGGTTACCTTTTATTATGACTCAACTAGCCCACAGATTTCTAAAGGAGATTTGCCATTCCGAGATTTTCTATTCTTTCGACAATCAGTGTAAGGCTTAAACCTTAGATAGTTGCAAATCAAAATCAAATAGTTAGTTGCACTTATTTCCGACTGGAATGCTTCTATTGTTTTAAATCTTCTTTTTATTTGGCGATTCCTGTTCTCTGCAATATTATTTGTCTTCGGAATATTGTTATCTTTCTGATGAGCAAGTAATCCTTCCCAGTGATATTCAATCATACTAAATACCCTTGGGTAAATATCTCCGAATTTTAATTTCAGTGACTTATGTATTTCAGTTGATTTATTTCTATCAGAACTATACAAAATATTTGTTACCCCAAATA